>DATHAU010000389.1:0-17212 GCA_035296545.1 Microvirga sp. | reverse complement strand
GAAGGGTCCTTAGTGCAATAAGGTGGTGTGACAAAGGTGTGCCAACAGCCCAGTGAGGCCCTTTGACGGCCCCAACAAGCTGATCCCGGCGAAAACAGACGTTATGTGTTGCCTCCGCCTCAATAATTAACTGGAATAGAGGTTATGGAGCAGGTTCTCTATATTTTTCTGTGGAGAATTTGGTGATTAGAGAAGCGCCGATTGCCCTCCGAAGGCAAAGGTCACACGTTCGAATCGTGTCGGGTGCGCCAATTTCAAGTTGCAACGCCCCCAACAGGGCAACACCCCCTCCCGGCGCTGCCTAACCTTCCCGCTTCATCCGTTCCCGGCGCGCCAGTTCGGGCTCCGAGGGATGCTCCAGCTCGAAGGATCCGATGCTGATCGCGCCTGCCCGCTCGTAAACGCTCATGGTGACCCCGCTCGTCGAGACGCTGGCGGCCGTGAGCGTCAGCGCCCCCGGTTTGGTGCCCCCGCCGAACAGGCGCTTGCCGGAGCCGAGGATGACGGGAAAGACCAGGAGGCGGAATTCGTCGATGAGGTCGTGCGCGAGCAGGGTCTGCAGCAGCACGCTGCTGCCTTGCGTCAGCAGGGTCGGCCCATTCTCTGTTTTCAGCCGGCCGATCGCAGCCGCCACGTCGCCCTCCAGGGCAACGGAGTTGTGCCAGGCGAGGGGCTGCGCGGACGAGGTCGCCACGTATTTGGTGACCGCATTGAAGCGTTCCGCAATGGGATCGCCGCTCCCGACGAAAGGCCAATGCGCGGCGAAGATCTCGTAGGTCCTGCGGCCGAGCAGGAGATCGAAAGGCCCGGAGAACATCTCGTCCATGAACCGGCCCATGGGCTCGTCCCAGTAGGGGACGGTCCATCCCCCATGGGTGAAGCCGCCCGAGGGATCCTCCGGCGGCCCGCCCGGCGCTTGCATGACCCCGTCCAGGCTCACGAAGGCGGCGGCGACCAGTTTCCTCATGGGTTCTCTCCTCGTGGCGGGTGCGGCGGCATCGGCTCTCGTGTCGAGTTATCAAATATAACCATTAAGCGCGGGTTAATGACCCGCCGCGCCGGGCCGTACGGCCTGTGGACCATGCTGCCGGCAGAAGGACAAGTAGCGCTGGCCATCCGGCCTCGGGTGTCGCAAGATCATCGGGAGACCGCCTCCGCACGAAAATGAGAGCGGCCAATCAGGAGGAATGAATGCTGCGTCGTGCTTTCCTTAAGACACTCGCCGTTGCCACCGTTTCGCTTCTTTCATGGTCCGAGCATGCAAGGGCGGCCTATCCCGAGCGGCCGGTCACCCTCATCGTTCCCTGGGCTGCGGGCGGCGGAACCGATGCGACTGCGCGCATCATCGGGTCCCTGCTCGAGAAGGAGCTCGGCCAGCCGGTCAACGTGGTCAACCGGACGGGAGGCAGCGGCGTCGTCGGACACGAGGCCATCGCCGCCGCGGCCCCGGACGGCTATACCCTGGGGCTTGCCACCGTGGAAATCGGCATGCTGCACTGGCAGGGGCTCACGGAGCGCGGCTACAAGGATTACACGCCCATCGCGCTGATGAACCTCGATCCCGCGGGCGTTCAGGTGCGGGCGGACGCTCCCTACAAGAATGTGAACGAGCTGCTGGACGACATCAAGAAGAACCCGGGCAAGTTCAAGGCGTCCGGAACCGGGCAGGGCGGCATCTGGCACCTGGCGATCGCCGGCATGCTCGACAGCCTCAGCATCGATCCGAGCACGTTCCGCTGGGTTCCCAGCCAGGGAGCCGCGCCTGGGCTTCAGGACCTCGTGGCGGGCGGCGTCGAGATCGTTCCCTGCTCCCTGCCGGAGGCGCGCTCCCTCATCGACGCCGGCCGCGTGAAGAGCATCGCCATCATGAACCCGGAGCGCAATCCGGCCTTCCCGAACGTTCCGACCCTGGCCGAGCAGACGGGCAGCAAATGGGCCATCGGCGCATGGCGCGGCATCGTCGGGCCCAAGGGCATGCCGGAGGATATCGCGAAGCGGCTCGCCGAGGCCTTGGACAAGATCTACAAGAGCAAGGAATACAACGACTTCATGGGCCAGCGCGGCTTCGGGGTGAAGTTTGCGACCGGTGAGGAATTCCTCAGGTTCTGGATGAAGAGCGACGAGGATCTCGGGGCGGTGATGAAAAAGGTCGGGCTCGCCAAGTAGCCCGGCCCGCACCGATGCGCGTCAACGACGCAATCACCGGGTTCGCGCTCCTCGCCTTCGCGATCGCAACGTTCGCCTATGCGAGGACGCTTCCCGCCATTCCGGGCCAGGATTATGGCGCGGCCGTGTTTCCCATGCTCGTCGCCACCGGGCTTGCCGGCTGCGGCGCCCTGCTGATCGCCTCGGGCCTGCGGCATTGGCAGGGCGCGGTGGTCTGGGACGATTGGGCCCGCACCCATCATGCCTGGACGAAGATTGCCGTGGTCTTCGCCCTGGTCCTGGCCTACATCCTGGCTGCGCCTGCGATCGGCTTCGTGCCCATGTCGGTCCTTATCCTGCTGATCTTCATGATGATGATGGGCGTCCGCTGGTGGATGGCCGCAGGAGTCGCCGTTGTGGCGACCGTGCTGATCCAGCAGACATTCGGATGGCTGCGGGTTCCCCTGCCACTCGGGCTCCTCGGACCCTGACGGCGATGGTGCCATGAGCGCAATTCAGACGGCCTTGGGCCTGGTGTTCCAGCCAACAGTCCTGATCACGATCCTGCTGGCGGCCCTGTTCGGCCTCGTCGTGGGGGCCATTCCCGGCCTGACCGCCACCATGGCGATCGCGCTTCTGGTGCCGGTGACCTTCTTCATGGACCCCGTGCCGGCGGTCGGCGCCATGGTGACCTGCTCCGCCATGGCGATCTTTGCAGGCGACATCCCGGGCACCCTGCTGCGGATCCCGGGAACCCCGGCCTCGGCGGCCTACACGGACGAAGCCTATATGATGACCCGCAACGGCGAAGGGGAGATCGCGCTTGGCGCGAACCTGCTCTTCTCGGCCATCGGAGGGCTGTTCGGGACATTCGTCCTCATCCTGTCGGCCCCGGCCCTTGCCGAGCTGGCGCTGCGGTTCAGCTCCTTCGAGTATTTCTGGCTTGCCCTGCTCGGGCTCACCTGCGCGGTGTTCATCGGCACGACGTCGCCCGTGAAGGGCTTCGTCAGCCTGTTCATCGGCCTTTTCGTGTCCACCATCGGGCTCAACAATCCGGCAGGCGTTCCCCGCTTCACCTTCGGCAACGCGGAGCTCACCGGCGGCGTGAACTTCATTTCCGCCATGATCGGCCTCTTCGCCGTGTCGGAGGTTTTCCGCTTCGTCATCTCCAGGGGCGTGCAGGCCACCCCCCAGGCCGTCATGGGCAACCTGTTCCGCGGCTGGGGACGAATGATCGTGCAGTACTGGCCTCAGCAGCTGCGCGGCAACGTGGTGGGCACCCTGATCGGAGCGCTGCCGGGGGCGGGCGCCGATATCGCGGCCTGGGTGAGCTACGCGCTCAGCAAGAAGATGTCGCGCACGCCCGAGAAGTTCGGAACCGGGCATGTGGAGGGCATCATCGAGAGCACGTCATCCAACAATGCGGCGCTTGCGGGCGCCTGGGTTCCGGCTCTCGTCTTCGGCATTCCCGGCGACAGCATCACGGCCATCGTCATCGGCGTGCTGTACCTGAAGAACATGAACCCGGGCCCGACGATCTTCATGAACAACCCGGAATATATCTACGCGGTGTTCATCATCTTCATTCTCGCCAACCTGGTGATGCTTCCCCTCGGCTGGGCCGCCATCAAGGGAGCCAAGACCATCCTGCGGATCCCGCGGGAGATCCTCATGCCGTGCATCCTCATGTTCTGCATCGTAGGAGCCTTCGCCATCAACAACTCCGCCTTCGGCGTGACCGTGATGCTGGTCTTCGGCGTGCTCGGCTTCCTGATGGAGGAGAACCGCATCCCGGTCGCGCCCTGCATCCTCGGGATCGTCCTCGGACCCATGCTCGAGGAGAATTTCGTGACCTCGATGATCAAGTCGGACGGAAGCTTTCTTGCCTTCTTCGAGCGGCCCATCGCCGGCGGGTTGGGGATCGCCACGTTGCTCGTCTGGATCGCGCCCCTGCTGATGACGGCCTTTCGCTCCAAGGGGGCAAGGCTCGGGGGAGCGGCCGAATGAACCAGCCTCCCGCGATTTGTGGGAGAGGCCGTGGACGCGACTCTTGCGCCCGTAAGGGCCTGCGGGGCGCGTTCAGCGAATGAACTGGTCGATGTAGTCGGCCCCGAGGCCGTTCTTCGCGTAATGCGCCCGGCACTTTTCGATCCGCGTGAAGACATCGTCGAAGCCGACCGCCTTGCCGTCGGGATCCACATAGATCATCGCGCCGTTGACCTGAAACAGGGTGATCATTTCCTCCACGTGCGGATCGACCACGAGGGTATGGGTCTCGCCGGGGGCCTCGTAGGCATAGGAGCCTTCGGTGGCGATCCAATCATGCTCCAGGTAGCGCCATTCTCCCTTCAGGACGAAGGCGTGAACCGGCTGGGGATGGCGATGGCGCGACAGCACGCCCGACTTGCGCACGCGCAGCAGGTTCATCCAGTACCCGCGGGAGGCTGCCAGCAGCAACGGGCGGAACCACACGTTCTCCTCCACGGGCACCCAGATCCGTTCGTCGGTCGGGATGGCGTTCGGAACGACGAGCTCCGGCGGAGAATCCTTCGGTTGCGGATGGCGGTAGGGAACCCACTTGTCGCTTGCGGGAGCGGCGATGGAGGTCGGTTCGGCGTCGGACATGCGGTCTGCTCCCTGGAGGTCTGCTGAGCTACATGGTGAGGTAGCCGCCGTCGACGGCGAGGATGGCGCCGGTGACGAAACGGGCTGCGGGCGAGGCCAGGAAGACAACGCCGCCGGCCACCTCTTCCGGCTCGCCCCAGCGGCCCATCGGCGTCCGGGACAGGATCGGGCGGCTGCGTTCGGGGTCGTCCTGAAGGGCCTGCGTGAGCGGCGTGGCGATCCAGCCCGGCGCGACGGCGTTCACGCGGATGCGGGGCGCCCAGGCGGCGGCGAGGCTCTTCGTGAGCTGGCCGATGCCGCCCTTGGAGGCGCTGTAGGCCGGAACCCGGGGGCCGCCGAAGAACGTGAGCATCGACGCGATGTTCACCACCGAGCCCCCCGCGTCGTGAAGCCTTGCCTTGGCGGCGGCGCAGACCCGCATGGTCCCGGTCAGGTTGATGGCGATCACATCGGCGAAAACCTCCGGGTCATGCTCGACGTCGCGGCGGATGACGCCGGCGGCGTTCACCAGGACGTGCAGGCGGCCGAGGCCCGTAAGCACCCCCTCGATCGCGGAAGCATCGCGCACGTCGAGAACCGCAAACGAGATGCCGGAACCGTCCTTCTCCTCGGATGCCCGCGCGCATTCCGCCTCGGTGGCTCCCGTCGCGGTCACCCTCGCCCCCAGGTCGCGGAAGGCACGGGCGCAGGCAAGGCCGATGCCGCCCGTGCCGCCCGTGATCAGCACCGTCTGGCCGTCGAACAGGCGAGGGGCGAAAGCGTCTGCGATCGGCATGCCGTTACCCGTCCTCAGATCGTCCAAGGCGTCCGCCTGGAATGGAGACGTTCATAACGTAGCAGGCATGCGCGCGGGATCAATCCGCAACAGGACGTCGCCACGCGCTTGGCCGGCGGTCCCCGGCCGATCCCATTCTGAATGGAGGCCATGGGTCATGGTCGATATGCCGACAGGACCGTGCTGCCCGCCCTGTCCGGCACCGCTGACGGGCAGGGGACGCCATTGGCCGGACCTTGCGAGCGCCCGGCATGTAAAACCCCGCATTGCCAGAGCAATGCGGGGGATGAAGGTCTCTGCAGAAAGCAGGCGGGCCTAGGGCCTAGCGCTCGATGACCGTCACGACGCGGCGGCTGCTGCCTTCGACGATGTAGTACCGGTCGCCGACCAGAACGACCTTGCAGTCGCGGACGCCGGTGATGAGGCTCTCCAGGGTGGTGGGGCAGTCCACCAGCTGGGTGACCGTCGTGGGAACCGTCTGACCCACCGTGATCGTGATGTTCTCTCGCACGGGGGTCACATTGACGCTGCGAAGCGTTTGAACGGCCTGGGTGCGCTGCTCGGTGGAAAGGTTGATGTTGACGTTCGTGTTGCTGCCGGCGCTCGTTCCGGCTGCCGTCCCTGACGCGCCGCCGGAGGTTGTCCCCGCAGCCCCGCCCGAGGTTGTTCCGGACGTGCCTGCGGCCCCGCCGGACGTTGTTCCCTGCGTGCCTGTGGAGGTTCCGCCGGACGTGCCGCTGGACGCAGCGCCGGAGGTTCCGCCCGACGTGCCGGAGCCGCCGCTGCCGCCCTGCGGAGGGACCATTGTGCCGCCGGAGCCGCCTGACGCGCCGCCGCTGCCGGAGCCGCCGGCTCCCGATCCGCCGGAGCCTCCGCTGCCTCCTGAACCGCTGGCGCCTCCTGAAGTGCCGGTCTGTGCGATGACCATCGCGTCAGGGCTGCTTGTGGGGGCGCCCGTCTGAGCCGTAGCCGCAAGGCTCAAGGAGAGAGCAGCGGCGGCAACTGTCGTGAGCATTGCTATGCGCATGTGTAGCCTCCCATGATGATCAAGCGCTTGAGCCTGATCGATGAAGATCAACGGGGAGGTTGAGGGGAACGTTCCTCACATCATCCAAACGCGCATGCCAAAAACCCGGCGGGAGGCCGAGCATTCAAGGGGCTTGCTGCGCGCGGCGTGCCGACGAACGGGAACGCTGCCTGACTGCCTGAACAACCGTTCAGAATACCCTTCGTTCCGGGGCTGCGTCCCGGCGCATCGCTCCTTCCGCAATCGGCGGGGAGCCAATGCCAAGCCGGCGCGGCCGCGCGATTGCGCCCCTCCCTCATTCCATCGCCGGCTGGAGGGCCCGCGCCTGACGTGCAGAGGAATCGGAAGGGAATTTTTTACGATTTGTTAACCATATTCTGGGATTCTCTTCGGCGAAGGCCGATCAGCACCCAGCCGGTTGCGGCAGGTGTCGAGTGCAAGTGGGAAACCAGATGAGTACAGAGGGCAATCCAGATCGGAAGGTCACGGCTCCGCGGCTTGAACCTGACGCACGAGAGCACATCGGAGCTCACCTCCAGATCATCTTTGCAGAGATCGAGGCAGAGCCGATCCCCAACGACCAGATCGACTTGTTGCTGGCGTTGCGGCGCGTCGAGCGCGAGTCAAGGCGGAACAAGCCCTGACCACGACGCCAGGAGCGTCTCCACGGGCGTGGAGACGCCGTTCCCCTCGATCTCGGGAGGCATAGGAGGCCTTTCGGGGTCGGTTGCGGTCGGCCCTCACCCGAGCGGGAGGCTATCGTCGGGGCGAGAGCCCTTGCCGGCGCGACCCTGAAAACGGTTCTTGCTTCGGGACGACTTGGGTGCTCCCGCTCTCGCGAGATCCTGCATCCAAAGAAGCTCCCTCCGCAGGCTCTCGAGCCGATCCAGCAACTCCGCATCTGTCAGTCGGGGGAGGGCCGGAGCATCGGTCTGCGGTCGTGGCTCATGGACGACGGCGCGGATCGTCTGGAGAACCTTCCGGCCGATGGCCGGGGTCGCCAACCAATAGGCATCCGGGATCTGGGCGACCTCGCCCACGGTAGGGCGGCGTCCCTTGAACTCGTCCAGCATGGCATGTCTCACCCGGGACGGGACGATCTCCAGAGGAAAAGGCTCATCAAGCTGCATGTGACATCCCTTATGCTCGAGATCGTCCCCCATAGCGGATAGCAAATCCAGGCCGATAAAGGGCAGGATGCAGGCTTTTCCGGGTTTGGGGGCCCTATCCCCTTTCGAGGGACCGCCCGATACCGAATGGCATCGCCCGATGGCGGCAGGCAGCCGCCGAGGTGGGAGATTTCCACAGGGCGACGGGCTCGAACGCGGCCGGGACGGCACAGGGTTGAGCCGCCCAACGAGCCGTCCCGCCGGGCAGGTCCTGCGCCCCTGCGCCTGAGACGGTCCGAATACTCCCTTGGTGGAGGCGGGGCTGCCCCGTGCGCCGCGCCTCAAGGGCGGCGGTGCAGGAGGAAGTCCTTGGCCTGGTTCACGCGAGCCGCCAGATAGGTCGATCCGCCCTGATCGGGATGGAGCCTCATCATCAAGGTTCGATGGGCCCGTCGGATCTCGTCAGGATCGGCGCCCGGCTGAAGCCCGAGGATCTGGTACGCCTCTTCCTCCGTCAGCGCTCCCGATCCCGTCCTGTCGTCAGGCTGCGCCTGCTCACTTGCATGAGCCTTGCCGCGCCACTGCGGGAATCGACGGTCCAGGTAGGCCTCCAGGAGACGAACCCCGTCGGGGTCGCCGACGCGGCATTCCGCCAGGAGCGCGTGCAGGCCCGCCTCGTCGAAAGAGGCGAGCCGCCGTCCGGCAAGGGGTCCGGCCAGAACGGAGCCGTCCATCTCGCCCGTGTCGTGGTCGAGCTCCATCTCGATCAGGGCCGAGCGAACCCGCGAGGTGCTGCCGGAGGTCCGCTGCGAGGTTGCGCCAAAACCAGGGATGCTCAGAGCGCTCCAGCCGAGGAGCCACAATCCGGCGCCTCCGAGCAGAACCGCGATGTCGAACCGCCCTCGCAAGCCGAGCAATCCGGCTGAGCCGAGCAGGAGCACTCCACCGGCCACCCGGACGATCTTTGCGACCGTGGCGGCATTGGCGTTCGTGAAGCTGCTCAGGAACCACCAGAGGACGGCAACGGCCGCGGCGCCGTAGATCACCGTCATGGATCCCGCCCTTTCATCGACGTGAGGAGGCCGCGGGCCCCTTCGCTGCGCGGCGCAAGCCGATGGAGGCCCTCCACGCCTGACGCCGCATAGGCGGCGGCGGCGCGCAGCAATTCGGCAAGGGCTTGCGGCGCCCCGGCGTCGAACTGCGCGTAGGCTCCGCCGGTCAGGCGCGCGATCTCGCGAAACGCCCGTGCCGCATCAGGGTCGCGGCCCTCATGGAACATGAACGCCTTGACGCCCAGAAGCCCGAGCTCGCCGGCAAGGGCGCAGAGATCGTCGATGGGCTCCTCCATCGCGTCGCCCACATAGACAAGCACCTTGAGCGGCAATCGGCCCGCCTCGCTGCGCGCATGACGGAGCACACGCTCGATCTGGGTCTGGCCGCCGCGGCAGTCGATCTTCGCCATGAGATCCGTCAGGGCGCGCGGATCCGCCACCCAGCGGGAGGAGCGGCATTCGCCCAGGCCCCTGAAATAGACGAGCTGGACCGACAATCCTCCGGCCTGGCCGGCTGCCGTGAACATCTCCCCCTGGACCCGGCAGGCAAGATCCCAGGTGGGCTGTCGGCTCATGGTGGCATCGAGGGCAAAGACGAGCCGCGCGCGCGAAGCCCCGCCTGCTCCCGGGCCGAGGCGCTTCGCCTCATCCAGGAACGCGTCGATCATCGTGCCTCGAGCCGCCGAGGCTGGGGTGAGATCCTTCTTGGTCATCGTACCTCCGCCCATTATGTGGAGGCTCAGGGGAGCCTTGTAAATCCGGGGCGCGGCTGCCCGCTTCATCGACCTCGATTTCCTGTCGCGGGTCGGGCCGGATCGAACCTGCGCGACGGCTCCGCCAGGGGCGCTCCGCCATCTGCGGCAATTTACGCCTGCGAAGCGCGAAACCGATTCCCCTGCGGCGCATTGCACCCGGGTAGTTCCAGAGGCTGAGCGATGTTATACGGTATAACAGATAACAAGGCATCAATCCCCTTCAAGCGCCAGCGGGTGGAAAGCAATGTGCCTCCGCTTCCCCGCTCGGTTCAGGAGCATCTGGGCCAGAAGCTGCGGGCCGACTACTACGAGCGCGGGGACAAGCCCAAGTATCTCGGCGACCCGGCCCTGCCCATCGAGTTCGATCCTTATCTCTACCGGCTCGAGCAGAAGGAGCGGGCGTCCCGGATCATGCGCATCCGCGAACACGGCGCCACGGCCGTCGCCGCGGCCCTGTCGGACCTGATCCGATAGACAGGCGGGTTTCCCGCGGATCAGCCCATCCAAGCGGAGCCGTCGGCAGACCCCTGCGCCGTTCGCACGAGCATCCAAGCTGACCGCAGGCTCTCGGCCGGGTCGCTCACAACATGATGAGGCCAAGGCGGACGGCCTGCGCGACCGCATCGGTCCGGCCGGTGGCATCGAGCTTTTCCGCAATGGAGGCGACGTGAAACTTGGCGGTATGAACCGAGATGCCGAGACGCCGGGCAATGAGCTTGTTGGACGCTCCTTCCGCCACCAGGCGCAAGACCTCCAACTCCCGCCGGGTGAGGAGATCGGTCCCCTCCGACGCGAATGAACCATCCGGCGCCCCGCGGATCGCAGGCCACGCCGGGCGGGTGAGATCGAGGGGCACGAGGGCAAAGCCCCGAACCGCAGCCTCGACGGCCAAGGCAAGGTCGGAAGCATCGCAGTCGCGCGGCAAAACCGCGCTGGCTCCTGCGGCAAGGGCGTCGGCGGCATCGACGCGAGCCCCCATGAAGATGCAGGGGAGCCCCGAGTCGAGAGGCCAGCGATCCGTGATCACCGCATCGGGGCCATTCTCAGCGCCCGGGTCCACGATGTCGATGCCCTCGGCCAGCATCGTCGGGAGACGGCCGAGCAGATCCGCATCGTCGATCAGGAGCGCTACCTTTCGCACGGCCTGGCCCTCCTGCGCGCCATGTCCCTATTGGGGCTCCGGCCGCTCCCTGATCTGAACCACCATGGACACGCGCTCGCCCGCCCGCAGGATCCCCAACTCCACGGACCGGCCGACGCTCTCGGGGCCGAGGAAGGCCTGGAGGCCGCGCACGGACCGGAGGGGCTGCCCGTCCCAGGTGATGAGCACATCGCCCTGCCGGAGCCCCGCGGCCTGTCCCGGGCCGTCCTGATCGACGTTGATCACGATCAGGCCAACGGGTTTAGCCAGCCCGGATGCTCCCGCGATGGCCGGATCGATCCGCACGGGCTGAAGCCCGAGTCCCAGATAGCCGCGCGCGATCCGACCATGGTCGAGCAGTTGCTGGGCGACCCGCTCGATGGTCTCCGCCGGAATCACCAGAACGCGGCCCCGCGGGCCGAAAACCGTCATTCCGATGATCCGGCCATCCGCATCGAGGGCAGCGCCGCCCTCCGAGTCGCCGTCGAGCCGAAGGTCGAGGTGCAGGAGCCGGTCGATCTGGCCGCCGCGCAGGCTCCGCCAGGGCCCCCCTGCAAGAGCAACGATGCCCAGGGCAGCGCTCAGGCCATCGCGCCGACGACCGGCGGCAAGCGCCAGATGGCCCGTGCGGAGCGCCGCCGTCGATCCGAAGGGAGCCTCTGCCGGCAGGGGCTCCTCGGTTCGGAGCAGGGCGACGTCGGTGCCCGGATCCCGGCCGACGAGAGCAGCGGCCATCGAGGTTCCGTCAGGCCGGATGATCGAGATGTCGTCATCCGCATCGAGGGCCTCCTCGGCCGTGACGACCAGCCCGGAGCGCCAGACGATGCCGCTCAATGGGCGGTGGTCGCGCCCATGGACGCCCACGATCCGGGGGCCAGCGCCGTCGAGCAGGGCGGCAAACTGCCCCGAGAGGGCGTGGAGAGACAAGGCAGGCGATTGCGACGGCATAGGACATCTCCCTGACGATCCATAGCCTATTCTGAGGGCCTGCGCGGCGCAGCGGTACTGCCTGTGTGGCTAGGTCGTCAGGCGGCCGGCGGACCGCGCTCCCTCCATGGCCGAGCCCACGGGTGGAGGCGGAGCGGGGCCGTTCGGCGAAAAGGCTTTCGTCGATAGGCCTGACATCGTCGATGATCCCCGGCAGCGTCAGACCTGCGAAGCTCATTTCGTTCAAGGCTTCCCGTGGTGCGGGGACAGGGCGGACCTGGATTCGCCGGGTCTTCAGCGCCCGCCCGTTCCCATCAGTCGATCGGCTCGATGGGGTCGCGCTTCACGTTGGCGGGCGGTTCTACGGTCATCATCGCCGGCGCTGCCCAGCGGATGCCATTGGCGATCACATGCTGCACGGTCTCGTCGTAATAGGTGGGAAACGTCTCGTGCCCAGGGCGGAAATAGAAGATGCGTCCGCGTCCGCGCACGTAGCAGCATCCGCTGCGGAAGACCTCGCCCCCCTTGAACCAGCTCAGGAAGATGAGTTCATCCGGCGCCGGAACCTCGAAGGGCTCGCCGTACATCTCCTCCTTCTCCAGCTCGAAATAGCGTCCGAGCCCCTGGGCGATCGGGTGTTCGGGGGTGACGACCCAGATCCGCTCGCGCTCGCCGTCTTCGCGCCAGTTCACCGTGCAGGCCGTGCCCGTGAGGCGCTTGAAGATTTTGGAGAAATGGCCCGAGTGCAGCACCACGAGTCCCATGCCCTGAAGAACGCGGGCATGGACGCGGGCGACGATCTCGTCGGACACGTCGTTGTGCTTCTTGTGTCCCCACCAGAGCAGCACGTCCGTCGCGTCCAGAACCGCCTGCGACAGCCCGTGCTCCGGCTCGTCGAGCGTTGCGGTGCGAACGGATTGGAACCCGCGCTGGCGCATGGCCCCGGCCAGCACGGCGTGGATGCCCTCCGGGTAGATCTCGCCCACAACCGGATTGTTCCGCTCGTGCCAGAATTCGTTCCAGATGGTGACGTTCAGCGGTTTCGACATGTCAGGCCTTTCCGGTCGTCGTTGAGAAGGAGGGGATTCACTTCAGCGCGCCGGCTGTGAGCCCGCTGACGATGCGCCGCTGCAGCAGCATGAAGATGACGATCACCGGCGTGACGAAGACGCTGGCGAACGCCATGGCGTTGCTCCAGTCCGAATAATCGGCGCCCACGAACCCGTACAGGCCCACTGTTGCGGGCTGAAGCTCGTTCTTGTTCACGAGCGACACCGGGTAGACGAACTCGCCGTACGCGAGCAGGAACACGAGCGCTCCCACCACGATGTAGCCGACCCGCGCCAGGGGCAGGGTCACGCTCAAGAAGGCTTTCATCCGGGAGCACCCGTCCACCCGGGCCGCCTCCTCCAGCTCCACCGGGATCTGAGCAAAGGTCGTGCGCAGCATGATGACTGCGAAAGGCAGTGTCTTGGTGGTCGTCGCAAGGATCACGGCGGTCTGCGTGTTGATCAGGTCGATCTGGCGGAAGATGACGAACATCGGCGTCACCAGAAGCGCCGGCGGGAGGACCTGCGACAGCATGATGCCCACAAGCACCGCATCCATCCAGAACGATCTCACCCGGGAGAGCGCATAGGCCGCGCCCGTCGCCAGGAAGAGGGTCAGGACGGTGACGCTGGCGGATTGCAGGAAGCTGTTGCCGAGATACCGGGCGATATTCTCACGGGTGAAGATCCAGACATAGGCGGCCAGGGTCGGAGCCTCGGGCAGGAGCGTCGGAGGGCTCGCGTTCAACTCCGACGAGGTTTTCAGGCTGGAGACATACATCCAGTAGACAGGAAAGAGATAGAAGGCCGCGATGGTCACTCCGATGGCCAGCAGGATCCAGCGACGCGGGCCGAGGATGGCGTTGTTCATGGCTTTGCTCCTAAACCTGCCTCTCGGCCCGGACGCTGCGCACATAGACGAGCGCCACGAGAAAGACGACCAGCAGCATCAATGTCGAGATGGCCGCGCCGCCGGCGAAATCGAAGACCTCGAACGACAGCCGGTACGACCAGACGGGAAAGATGTTGCTGGAATCGACGGGGCCGCCATGGGTCATGGTCCAGATGAGGTCGAAGGCCCGCATCGTATAGATGGTCGAAAGCGCCACGAGGGCATAGAGGGTGGGCCGCAGCAGCGGAAGGGTGATCGACAGGAAGCGGCGGACAGGCCCGGCGCCGTCGAGGGCTGCCGCCTCGTAGAGGTCGCGGGGGATGCCGGCAAGGCCGGCAGCGATGAGGATCATGTTGAAGGGCAGCCCGAACCAGATATTCGCCATGGTGACCGCGATGAGCGACGTGGAAGGATCGGACAGCCAGAAAATCGGACTGTTCAGAAGGCCGAGGCTTTGAAGGGCGTAGTTCACAACGCCGTTGTCCGAGGCGAGCAGCCACTTCCACACCGCGCCGATCACGAGGGGCGGGAGGATCCAACCCGCCAGAACAAGGCCGCGCAGGAAGCTTGCTCCCGGAAACTGCTGCTGAAAGAACAGCGCAACCGCAAGGCCGCCGATGCACTGCAAGGCCACGTTGACGGCCACGAAGATGGCCGTATTGCGCAGCACCACGGGAAAGAGGGGATCCGAGAAGATCCGCTCGTAGTTGGCAAAGCCCACCCAAGGACGGTCGAAGCTGCGCAGATTCCCGACCGTCACCTCCTGCAGGCTCATCACCACGTTGTAGACGACCGGATAGCCCACGAAGACCAGCAGATACAAAGCTGTCGCTGCGACCATGACCGGCCAGATCCCGACGGAGTCGAGGACGCGGTCGAGGGAGCGGCGCCGCATGCCGGGTCCGGCCCGGGCCCCGTCAAGGGTCGTCAGTTCTGAGACAGCCATGCGGTGAACCTTCTTGCCGAGGCCCGCCCGGCCAGGGGCCGGACGGGGCAGGTGGAGGGGAGCCGAGCCCCATGCGCAGGATCAGAGGCCCTCGATGGGGTTCTTTTCGAGCAGCGGCTGGATGACCGCCGACGCCTTCTGCAGCGCGTCGGCCGGGCTCGAGCGTCCTGTCAGCGCGGTCTGGATCGCGGTCTGGATCGCAGCGGAGATCTGCGGCCAGGCCGGATGAGGCCCGCGGGCCTTGGCAACCTCCATCTGCTTGCGGAAGACCTCGTAGGCTTTCGGGTTGGAGGGGTTCTCCACCGTGATGGTGGCCACCGGCGGCAGGCGGCCGCCGGACCAGGCCTGCTTGAGCTGGTCGGGCTCGGACATGAACTCGATCACCTTGAAGGCGAGGTCGCGGTTCTTGGCCCCCTTCGGGATGCCCCACACGTATCCGCCGAGGGCGGAGGCTTCGATATTCTTGCCTTCGCGCACGGGCAGGGTCGCGACCCGCCACTCGAACTTGGCGTCCTTATCCATCCGCTGCAGTTCCCAGGGACCGCTGACCACCATGGCGGAGGCGCCGCCGAGGAAGGCGCTCGTCATTTCGAACTGGCGCTTGATGAGCACGTCCCTGGAAGCCTGTCCGTTCTTCACGAAATCGGTCCACAGGGTCAGCGCCGCAACGGCGTCCGCCGAGGTGAGGTCCTTCAGGTTGCCGCCCGACTGCTGCAGGAACGGGAGCCACTGGAACGTGCCTTCCTCGCTCTGGAGCGCCGAGAAGCCGATGCCGTAAACGCTCTTCGCCGGATCGGTGAGCTTCTCGGCGGCTGCCTTGAGCTCGCTCCAGGTGCGGGGCGGCTTGTCCGGATCGAGGCCCTTCGCCCTGAACATGTCGGCGTTGTAGTAGAGCGCCAGGGTATTGGCCTCGCCCGGAACGGCGAATTGCTGGGCGTTCCAGACGGTGGTGCCCCAGCTTCCGCTGAAATAGTTCTCCTTCTTGATCACCTTCGAGCCCTTCACGAGGTTCGTCAGGTCCTCAAGAGCGCCCTGGCTGGCGAAGCTGGCCACGACCGGATTGTCGATGGTGATGAGATCGGGCACATCCCCTGTGGCGATGCCTTTGATCAGCTGCTGCGAGAGCTGCCCGAAGGGGATGAACTTCTGATCGATGGGATTGTCCGGATTCGTCCGGTCCCACTTGGCGATGTTGGCAAGGGCCGGCTCGGTGGCGTTGCCGAAGATGTGCCACATGACGATCTTCTCGCCTGCGGATGCAACCCCGCCCAGCATGAACATGGCGGTGGCGAAGGCCACTCCCTGCTTCAAAATCCGCTTCATTGTCGTTCCTCTCCGTGATCGTTGATCTTCGTTCGTGACGTTGGGTCTTCTGTTATTGTCGCATGTCGAGCGCCACTCCGGTCTCGGCATCGAAGCAGTGGATCCTCTCGCGGTCGAACCGCAGGTGGATCCGGTCGCCGGGCGTCGCCCGAAAGCGGTGGCGCTGGTTCACGGTCACCATCTGCCCGGCAAGATCGCAGATGACGTGCGTGTCGAGGCCGGTTGGCTCCACCTCGACGATGGTGGCGGCCAACCCCTGGCCATCGAGGCTGATGTCGATGCGCTCCGGCCGGACGCCGAGCACGACCGGCCGCCCCGTGAGAGTTCCCACGAACGAGGGCGCGACCTCGGACAGGGGCAGCATGGACCCGTTCTCGAACCGGAACCCGCCGTCCGTGACTGCGCCCTTGAGAAAGTTCATGGCAGGCGAGCCGATGAAGCTCGCCACGAACATGTTGGCGGGCTGGTCGTAGAGCGCTTCCGGCGTTCCCTGCTGCTCGATCCGGCCGTGGTTCATGACCACGATCCGGTCCGCCATGGTCATGGCCTCGATCTGGTCGTGGGTCACGTAGATGCTGGTGCTCCCCAGCCTGCGGTGAAGGGATTTGATCTCCGTCCTCATCTGCACGCGCAGCTGCGCGTCGAGGTTGGAGAGCGGCTCGTCGAAGAGGAAGAGGCGGGGATTGCGCACGATGGCCCGGCCCATGGCGACGCGCTGCCTCTGGCCGCCGGAGAGCTGCCCTGGAAGCCGGGCGAGATAGGGGGAGAGATTGAGCGTTCTTGCGGCGTTGCCGATCTTCTCCTCGATGACCTGGGACGCGAGCCGGCGGAGCTTGAGACCGAAGCTCATGTTGTCGGTCACGGTCATGTGCGGGTAGAGCGCATAGCTCTGGAACACCATGGCCACGTCGCGGTGCATGGGCGGCGTGTCGTTGACCATCTCATCGCCGATGAAGGCGTCGCCGCCGCTGATCGTCTCCAGCCCGGCGATCATCCGCAGCAGGGTGGACTTCCCGCAGCCCGACGGCCCCACGAGGGTCACGAACTCACGATCCCTGATCTCCAGATCGAGGCCTGGGATCACCTCGATGGAGCCGTAACGCTTGCAGACCTGACGCAACGTAACAGAAGCCATGCTTGGTTCCCTCGGTGGGCCGCGCCTGCGCGATTTTCATCTCGGCCGGCTTGGCGGTAGGTCGTTGGTCGCGCCGTCTCCCGTGATGCGCCATGTCTCGCGCGACGATCGGATCATGAGACCTCCCCTGACGCGACGGTCACTCTCTGCCGGGTCTTCGCGCTCTCGATGGCAGCGATGACCATGGCTAGGCTCTTGATGTTCTCGTGGTTGACAGTTTCAGGCGTTGCGCCCGTGCGCACGGCCTCCACGAAATCCCGCATGACTCCCTCGTGGCCCCCGATGCGGGCGTCCGCGGCGAGCGGGGGAAC
>DATHAU010000388.1:0-7261 GCA_035296545.1 Microvirga sp. | reverse complement strand
AGCTGAAGCCCTGATCCGGCGCCGGCTGGGCCGGCCGAACCAGCTTTCCCGGATAGTAGCCGGGAGGATAGGCCCGCGGGTCGCGATAGGCCGGCTGCTGCGGGGCGTAGCCCGGAGGGGCATAGCCGTAGGGGACGCGCTGCTGGTACCCGGGCTGCGCCACGGCCGCAAGACCGCTCCCCGCGACGAGCAGCAGGACCATGGCGAGCAGGCGAAGGACTGGCATCGAACGCATGGAAGGTTCCATGTTGGGCTCCGGGCCTGCTCCTTTATAGCATCCGGCGCGGCCCCCGTCAGCGGGTCGCCCGCAATTCGCGCAGGACGGCGAAATCGGCGTAGCCGTCAGGAACCAAACCCCGCCTGAGCTGGAAGTTCCGAACCGCCTCCCGGGTCTTGGAGCCGAGCTTGCCGTCCGCATCGCCCTCGTAGAAGCCCAGGGACGACAGCCTCTGCTGCAATTCCTGCCGCTGGTCCTTGTCCAGCATGGGCTCGTCCTTGGGCCAGGCGCCCTGGATGGGCGGGCCGCCCATCAGCCGCTCGCCGAGATGGGCGACCCCCATGGCGTAGGCGTCCGAGGAATTGTAGCTCTTGATCACGTCGAAATTCTCCGTGAGGAGAAAGGCCGGCCCGCCGGCTCCGCCGGGCAGGAAGAGCGTGGCCTCGCCGGCGCGGGGCATGGCCCTGCCGTCCACCCGGCTCAGGCCCAGGGCCTGCCAGCGGACGAAGTTCTGCTTCAGGTTCCGGTAGTCGAAGCCCTGCGGAAGCTTGACCTCGAAGCCCCAGGGCAGGCCCGGCTTCCAGCCGTGCTGGCGCAGGTAATTGGCCGTGGAGGCCAGCGCATCCGGCACCGAGGTCCAGATGTCGCGGACCCCGTCCCGGTTGCCGTCCACGGCGAATTTCAGGTAGCTGGTGGGCATGAACTGGGTCTGCCCCATGGCGCCCGCCCAGGAGCCCCGCATGGTGGCGCGGTCCACCTGGTTGTCCTCCAGGATCTGGAGCGCGGCGAGCAGCTCGTCCTGGAAGAACTCGCCCCGGTAGCCCGTATAGGCCAGGGTCGCCAGGGCCCTCACCACGTCGATGGAGCCGGTGAAGCTGCCGAAATTGGTCTCCATGCCCCAGACCCCGAGCACGACGGAGCGGGGCACCCCGTAGGCCTGCTCCAGGGAAGCCAGGGTCTTGGACCACTCGGCGGCCATCTGCCGGCCGCGCTCGAGGCGCTGCGCCGAGATGGCGCCGTTGATGTAGTCCCAGATCGGCCGGACGAACTCGGACTGCTTCCTGGTGAGCGCGATGATCTTGGGATCGGGCTCGACCCCCTGGAAGGCCCGGTCGAAGGTCCCCCGGGAGACCCCCCGCGCCTTGGCGGCGGGCCAGAGGCCTTGCACGAACCGCCCGAAGGCGGCCTGGGACGCCTCCTGGGCATGGGCGGCAGGCGCGGCCCCGCCAGGGCCGACGGCGAGGCTCAGGCCTAGGATGAGGGCGCCGCACAGGCGGCGCGCCGTTCGAACCGGCTGGTACATGGGGGTCGCTCACGGGCACAGGGTTTCGGTCCTGCCATTGCGACACTAAGGTGGTTAACAGCCGGTTGATAGAGGGTTGCTATGCGGCTTTCCGCGCAGCCAGGGTCCGCTCCCAGCGCAGGGCCTGATCCACGATAGCGGCAAGATCGTCGTGCTGCGGCTCCCAGCCGAGGCCCCGGATCCGGTCGACCCGGGCCACGAGCTGCGCCGGATCGCCCGGGCGGCGCGGACCGAGCCGGACCTCGAAATCGACGCCGGACACGTCCTTCACCACCTTGATCACGTCGAGAACCGAGGCCCCATGGCCGTAGCCGCAGTTCATGACCGTGCAGTCGCCGCCGCCCCGCAGGTGGCGCAGGGCCGCGAGATGGGCGCGGGCGAGGTCGTTGACCTGGATGTAGTCGCGCACACAGGTGCCGTCGGGGGTGGCGTAATCCGTGCCGAACACGTCGAGATGGGGGCGCTGCCCCAGGGCCGCCTGGGCCGCCACCTTGATGAGGTGGGTGGCCTGCGGGGTCGACTGGCCCGAGCGTCCCTTCGGGTCGGCGCCGGCCACGTTGAAATAGCGCAGGATCGCGTAGCGCAGGCCATGGGCGTGGTGGGCGTCCTGGAGCATCCATTCAGACATGAGCTTGCTGCGGCCGTAGGGGTTGATGGGCGCAAGCGGCATGTCCTCCGTCAGGAGGGGAGCCTCGGCGTTGCCGTAGACGGCGGCGGTCGAGGAGAAGACGAAGTTCCGGATGCCCCGGGTCACGGCGGTCTCGATCAGCGCCCGGGACTTGACCGTGTTGTTGAAATAATAGGCCAGGGGATCGGTGACCGATTCCGGCACGACGATCTTGGCGGCGAAATGCATGATGCTGTCGATGCCGTGCTCGTCGATGAGGCGGGAGACCAGGGCCTTGTCGCCCACGTCGCCGGCCGCGAAGGCGGCCTCCTGGGGAACGGACCAGCGGAAGCCTGTCGACAGGTCGTCGAGAATCACGACCTTCTCGCCCGCATCCACGAGTTCGAGCACCATGTGGCTGCCGATATAGCCCGCGCCGCCCGTCACCAGAACCGCCATCTCAATCCTCCTGCCCGCTGCCTCTCCCGGCAGATGAAAGAAAACGCTTCAGCTTGAATTCAGGTCCAGGGCTTCAAAGGGAAAGCCCCGGATCGATGCAACCCCGGCGCGGCGAAGGCGTTATAGCTGCACCCAATCTTGACAGTTTCGGTTTTCTTTCCTCCTTCAAGACCTTGGTCTTTTCCGTTCACTCATGGCTCCCTCATGGCTCCCTCAATGAAGCGCATCCGCAAAGCCGTCCTTCCCGTCGCCGGCCTCGGAACCCGGTTCCTCCCGGCCACCAAAGCCGTTCCCAAGGAGATGCTCTGCGTCGTCGACCGCCCCGTGGTGCAGCACGTGGTGGACGAGGCCCGCGCCGCCGGCATCGAGCATTTCATCTTCGTCACCGGCCGCAACAAGGCGGTGATCGAGGATCACTTCGACATCGCCTATGAGCTCAACCGGACGCTGGAGGCCCGCGGCAAGACCAAGGAGCTGGAGCTCCTGGCCAGGGACCAGCCCCAGGCGGGCCACACCAGCTTCACCCGCCAGCAGGAGCCCCTGGGGCTCGGCCATGCGGTCTGGTGCGCCCGGGAACTGGTGGGCGACGAGCCCTTCGCGGTTCTCCTGCCCGACATGCTCAGCCGCGGCTCGGTGGAGCAGATGATCGCGGCCTACGAGCAGCACGGCGGCAACATCATCGCCGTGGAGGAGGTGCCGGAGGACCAGACCCACCAGTACGGCATCGTGTCGGTGGGGCAGGAATTCGGCCGGACCTTCGAGATCACCGGCATGGTGGAGAAGCCCAAGCAGGGCACCGCGCCGTCGAACTACATCATCTCCGGCCGCTACATCCTGCAGCCCGAGATCTTCGAGGTGCTCTCCACCCAGGAGCGGGGCGCCGGCAACGAGATCCAGCTCACGGATTCCATGATCCGCCTGATGAAGGACCAGAAATTCTTCGGCATGAAGTACCAGGGCAAGACCTACGACACCGGCTCGAAGATCGGCTTCCTCATGGCCAACGTGGCCTATGCCCTGGAGCGCGAGGAGCTAGGACCCGCCTTCCGGGAGGAGCTCGAGGCGCTCCTGCGCCAGAAGTAACCCGGGCGTTAACGGTTTGGATGGGCCGCCTCTCTATGGTAGAGGGCGGCCATGGCAGTTGCACAACCCGCACCCCCCTCCCCGGATCAGGCCGTCTCCTCGGCCCTGCGCACCCTTGCGACCGAACGGGACGGGCTTGCCATCCTGATGGAGGCCATCGGCAACGGCCTGGGGGCCGTGTTCACGGGCGCGGTGGACGCCATCGCGTCGGCCCGGGGGCGGGTCATCGTCACGGGAATGGGCAAGTCGGGCCATGTGGCCCGCAAGATCGCCGCAACGCTCGCCTCGACGGGAACCCCCGCCCATTACGTCCATCCGGCGGAAGCAAGCCACGGGGACCTCGGCATGGTGCAGCCGGACGACGTGATCGTCGCCCTGTCCTGGTCCGGCGAGACGGCGGAGCTTGCGGACATCATCGGCTACGCCAAGCGCTACCGGGTGCCCCTGATCGCGCTCACCTCGGACAGGGCCTCGACCCTGGGCCATGCGGCGGATCTGTGCCTGGCCCTGCCGAGGGCCAAGGAGGCCTGCCCCAACGGGCTGGCGCCCACCACCTCCACCACCATGCAGCTCGCCCTCGGCGATGCGCTCGCCATCGCGCTCCTGGAGAAGCGCGGCTTCACGGCGGAGCATTTCCGGGTGTTCCACCCGGGCGGCAAGCTCGGCGCGCGCCTCAAGCTCGTGCGCGACGTGATGCACCGGAACGAGCGCCTGCCCATCGTGGGCATCGACGCCCGCATGGACGAGGCCATCGAGGAGATCAGCCGCAAGGGCTTCGGCTCGGTCATCGTGGCCCATGCGGACGGCACGCTGGCGGGCATCGTCACCGACGGCGACCTGCGCCGCAACCTGCGGCCCGATCTTCGCGCCCTGCCCGTGTCCGCCATCATGACCCGCAACCCCCGCACCATCGCGCCGGACGATCTCGTGGCCGAAGCCCTGGAGATCCAGGAAAGCCGGAAGATCACGGTCCTGATCGTGGTGGAGAACGACAGGCCCGTGGGCCTCGTCCACTACCTCGACCTGCTGCGGGCGGGGGCTGCGTGAAAACGATCAGATGATGACGAAGTCGCTGAGCGCCAGGGCAGCCTTGTTGCTCAGGGAAGCGATCTTGACCTGCGCCTGCGGGCCGGTTCCGTCCGGGTCGTAGTACAGGGAGCCGGTCGCCTTGTGATAGATGATCCGGTCTTCCTTGTCGGACGCGCCTGCGCCGAGGCGGAAGGCGTCCGCGCTCAGCTTTCCCTTCGCCCCGATGTCGGCGAACATGGATTGCTTGATCTTGAAGGTATCGTCCGCCGAGCGGAAGTCCCGGATGATGTCGATGTTGGCCGAAATGGGCTCTGCGGAAAAAACGAATGTATCCTTACCACCTCCCCCGGTCAGGGTATCCTTGCCGGCCCCGCCGATCAGCGCGTCGTTGCCTAGTCCGCCGTTGAGCTTGTCGTTTCCATCCCCGCCATAGATGGTCTCCCCCCGCTTGCCGCCGAGAACGGTATCGTTGCCGCCGAGGGTTCTGATGCTCCCGTAGACGGCGCCCTGCCTGTTATCGAGGAAATTGCTGCCCTCGCCCATGAAAAGATCGCCGTATAAGGTGCCGGAATTGATGAAGCGCGGCGTGTCGAACGTGATGGTCATGCCACTGTGCCTAATACAAATTGTCTTGAGGTGAGCCCTGGCCGGAAGCGACCAGGCAAACTCCTATAAACATAAATGTCGTATCGTAACAATCATAGATCAGGGAAAACCTGGGGCGATGCCGTCCACTGCCTCAGGGATCGTCCACCACCAGGGTCGAGCCCTCGACCCGCACGACCCGGACCTTGGCCCCGGCGAAGCGGTCGACCCCGGTGACGCGCCAGGAGCTGTCGTCGACCCTGATTCGCCCCTCCCCGTCCTTGATCGGCGTGTCCAGGACGAAGACGCGCCCGACGAGGGACTGGCCGCGCTGGCTGAGATGGGGGGCCTGGTTGTCGGGCTCAGGGCCGGAGCGGCTGATCATCCGCCCCAGGACCACCGCCGCCACCGAGAGAAGCGCGAACACCAGGGCGGCGGCCTGCCAGGAGAGGCCGAACACCGCGTCGAGCAGCCCCGTCGCGATGGCGGCAAGGCCGAACCAGACGAAGAAGGCGCCCGGCGCCACGAGTTCGACGCCGATGAGGACGACGCCCAGGATGATCCAGGCCCATGCGCCCAGGCTCCTGAAAGCCTCCGCGATCATGGCCGCCCTGTCCCGCCGGTGACGGACGGAACGCTGCGCGGGGGCTTCGTCGACGAGCCGCCTTCGCCGAAGACGGACTTGGTCAGTTCGGCGATGCCGCCCAGGGTGCCCGCAAGGCCCGCCGCCTCGATGGGCACGATCACCACCTTCTGGTTGGGGGCGGTGGCAAGGGCCCGGATGGCGTCGATGTATTTTTCCGCCACGATGAAGTTGGCGGCGTTGAGGTCGCCGCTGGTGATGGCCTCGCTGACCATGCCGGTGGCCTTGGCCTCGGCTTCGGCCTGCCGCTCCCGGGCCTCGGCGTCGCGGAAGGCGGCCTCCTTGCGGCCCTCGGCCGCCAGGATCTGCGACTGCTTCTCGCCCTCGGCCCGCAGGATTTCCGCCTGGCGCAGGCCCTCGGCCTCGAGCACGGCG
The DNA here is from genome assembly GCA_035296545.1 of Microvirga sp. Classification (GTDB taxonomy): domain Bacteria; phylum Pseudomonadota; class Alphaproteobacteria; order Rhizobiales; family Beijerinckiaceae; genus Microvirga. The sequence goes on along the minus strand of DATHAU010000388.1, from coordinate 960 downwards.
GCGCGCTTCTCGCGCTCGGCCTTCATCTGCCGGGCCATGGCCCCCGCGAGGTCCTGGGGCGGCAGGATGTCCTTGATCTCCACCCGGGTGACCTTGGCGCCCCAGGGCGAGGCCGCCGCGTCCATCACCCGCAGGAGGCGCTCGTTGATCTCGTCCCGGTGGGACAGGAGCTGATCGAGATCCATGGAGCCGACCACCGTGCGGATGTTGGTCATGGTCAGCACCAGGAGAGCCTGGTTGAGGTTGGACACCTCATAGGAGGCGCGGGCCGCGTCGAGCACCTGATAGAAGGCGGCGGCGTCGATGGTGACGCCCGCATTGTCGCGGGTGAAGGCCTCCTGGCTCGGAACATCGAGCACCTGCTCCATGATGTTCACCTTTTTGCCGATCTTCTCGATATACGGCACGATGAGCCCGAGGCCGGGGCTGAGGGTGCGCGAATAGCGGCCGAACCGCTCGACCGTGTAGGCATAGCCCTGCGGCACCGTCCTGATGCCCATGGCGATCGTCACGACGACGACGAGCACGAGCACGATCACGAAAATATCGAAACCACCTAAGAACACCGCATGAACCCCCAAGGCAACCGAGTTGCAGGGGCCACGCTACCGCAAAGCTCGCCACGCGCCTAGAGCAGCGGACCCTGGGGAACGCAGAAGCCCCGTGGTTTTAGATCCAGCCCTGAAGCTCCCGCTCGACCACCGCCTGAATGACGCGCATCCCGTCCGGGCTGTCGTTGAGGCAGGGCAGATAGGCGAACTGCTCGCCGCCGTGATGCATGAAGATCTCGCGGTTCTCGCCGTTGAGCTCCTCCAGGGTTTCCAGGCAATCCGCCGAGAAGCCGGGGGCGATGATCGCCATGCGCTTGACGCCGCCCTCCGCCAGGGCCTCCACGGTCTTGTCCGTGTAGGGCTGGAGCCATTCCGCCGTTCCGAAGCGGGACTGGAAGCTCATGCGGAA
>DATHAU010000387.1:0-3015 GCA_035296545.1 Microvirga sp. | reverse complement strand
AGGGAGGATGCGAGAGCCGCTGCATCACATCAGAGCCCTCACCTCCCCCTAAGAGGCATGACGGTGCGTTCGTCATCCGTCCCGCCTAGCCCTCCGCCGTCAGCGCCCGTTCGGCCCGCGGGTTGGGCAGGGTGAAGGTGACGGCCGCCGCGGCCACGAGGTAGGCGGCGAACCCTAAGGCGACTGCCTCGATGCCGACGCCGATGTCGAACAGCGGGCCGGCCACCACGGGGCCCAGGGCCGATGCGATCACCATGATGGCTCCGGCCAACGCCCGGATCTTGCCCAGATGGCGGGTGCCGTAAATTTCGGCCAGAACGGCTGCGATCACCACATTGGTGCAGCCCGTGGTCAGCCCGATCAGCCCGAAGAACAGCAGGGCCACGACGGGGCCGCTCGCGGTGGCCAGGGTGATCGACGCGAGGATCATGCCGAGAAGGTAGACGTGGCTGAGCCGCACCGCACCGAAGCGGTCCACCAGGGTGCCGGCCGTCATGGTCACGGCCACGGACACCAGGGCGAACAGGGTGATGCCGGTCGCCAGCAGTTCCAGGGGCCAGCCCTTCGCCTCGGCGATGAAGCGCTGATGGAACAGATATGCGGTCATGATCGCCGGATAGCCGATCATGGTCGGAACGAGCGCGAGGAAGCGCCAGTCCCGCAGGAGGTCGATCCAGCGCGGTCCCGCCTCGGGTGCTGCGCTTCCGGCCGCCGCATCCGGGGCGCTCGAATCGCGGGGCGCGAGGACGAAGCCGAGGAGCCAGCCGATGCCGAGGCACAGGAGCGCCGCGCAGGCGGCGGTTCGCCAGGCGCCCGTCCATCCAAGGGTGCCGATGAGCGCCACCGCGATGCCCGGGAGCAAAGCCTCGCCGGCCGAGAAGCCGAGGGTCGCGACCCCCACCGCCCGGCCGCGAATGCCGGCCGGCAGGCGCGCGGTGCTCATCACCCCCGCATGGCCCAGCATGCCCTGGCCGCACAGGCGCAGGAAGAACAGGCTCAATCCCAGCACCGCAAGGTTCGGGGCCAGCGACAGGCCGACCGCCGCCATCGCCAACCCTGAGAGGGCTGCCGTCGCGTAGAGGCGGATGCTGACCCGGTCGATCACGCCCCCGATCCAGATCATCAGGATTCCGGACGCCAGGGTGGCGACCGCATAGACGAGCCCGAAACTCCCATGGGTGAGCCCGAAGGCGGCGCGGATGTCGGGACCCGACAGGGAGATGAAGAAGGTCTGGCCGAAGGAGGACAGGAACGTCAGCGCAAAGCCGAGACCGATGGCGCGCCAGTGGCGCATGAGAAGTTCGTGAAATTTCATCGGGGCGGCTGAAAGGGTGGCGAGGAGGCCCGCCATGATGAAGCGTCTCATCACGATGTCGAGGGCGAAATGGGCATGGCAGGGCTGCCTTCGCGGCCATGGGCCTGCATCCGGACGGGAATCGACTCCAGGGGCGGGGTTGCGGCCGGGCATTGACCCCGGGGGCTCCCCAATCCTAGATGCGCCCTAAATTTCCCATCCCGCCTTGGCCTTTCCCCCAAGCTGCTTTCGCAAGGAGACAGATCCGATGACCACCTGGCCTGTTCATGCCCGCATCTCCGGTCCGATCGTGATGATCGGCTTCGGTTCGATCGGCAAAGGCATGCTGCCCTTGATCGAGCGGCATTTCGAGTTCGACAGGAACCGCTTCACGGTCATCGATCCCAGCGACAAGGCTGACGGCATCCTCGACAAGCGCGGCATCCGCCTCGTGCGGGAGGCCCTGACCCGGGACAATTACCGCGAGATCCTGACCGCCCTGCTGACGGAGGGCGGCGGGCAGGGCTTCTGCGTGAACCTGTCCGTGGACACCTCCTCCCGCGATATCATGGAGCTCTGCCGGGAGATCGGCGCGCTCTATATCGACACCGTGGCCGAGCCCTGGGCCGGGTTCTATTTCGACAGGAGCGCGGGACCTGCCGCGCGCACCAACTACATGCTGCGCGAGAACATCCTCGACGCGCGGCGCCAGAAGCCCGGCGGCCCCACGGCGGTGTCCTGCTGCGGCGCCAATCCGGGCATGGTGTCCTGGCTCGTGAAGAAGGCGCTCCTCAACATCGCCAGGGATACGGGCCTCGACCACCAGGAGCCCAGGTCCCGGGAGGAATGGGCGCGCCTGATGCAGCGCGTGGGCGTGAAGGGGATCCATATCGCCGAGCGCGACACGCAGCGGGCGGAACACCCCAAGCCCATGGGGGTGTTCGTGAACACCTGGTCCGTGGAAGGCTTCGTGTCCGAGGGCATGCAGCCGGCGGAGCTGGGCTGGGGCACCCACGAGAGATGGATGCCGGAGAACGGGCGCACCCACGAGACCGGCTGCGGCGCCGCGATCTACCTGCTCCAGCCGGGCGCCAACACCCGCGTGCGCACCTGGTGCCCCACGCCCGGGCCGCAATACGGGTTCCTGGTGACCCATAACGAGGCGATCTCGATCGCGGATTTCTTCACCGTGCGCGAGGACGGCAAGGCCGTCTACCGGCCCACCTGCCACTATGCCTATCACCCGGCCAACGACGCCGTCCTGTCCCTGCACGAGATGTTCGGCCAGGCCGGCAAGGTGCAGGAGAAGCACCACATCCTCACCGAGGACGAGATCGTCGACGGCATCGACGAACTCGGCGTCCTGCTCTACGGCCATGCCAGGAACGCCTATTGGTACGGCTCGCAGCTCTCCATCGAGGAGACCCGGGGGCTCGCGCCCTATCAGAACGCCACCGGCCTCCAGGTGACCTCCGCCGTGCTCGCCGGCATGGTCTGGGCGCTGGAGAACCCGGAAGCCGGCATCGTCGAGGCGGACGACATCGACTTCCGCCGCTGCCTCGAAGTGCAGACGCCCTATCTCGGCCCGGTGGTGGGCGTCTATACGGACTGGACGCCCCTCACGGACCGCCCCGGCTTCTTCCCGGAGGACATCGACGCCTCGGATCCATGGCAGTTCCGGAACGTTCTGGTGCGGTAGGGTGAGGGGCACCCTCTGTCGG
>DATHAU010000386.1:0-1567 GCA_035296545.1 Microvirga sp. | reverse complement strand
AAGGCCATGTTCGGCATCGTCCAGGGCGGCGCGGTGGAGCGGCTGCGCATCGAAAGCGCCCGGGAACTCGCCGCCATGGACCTGAAAGGCTACGCCATCGGCGGCCTCGCGGTGGGGGAGCCGCAGGACGTGATGCTGCGCATGATCGAGACGGTCGAGCCGCATATGCCCAGGGAGAAGCCCCGCTACCTCATGGGCGTCGGCACCCCTGACGACATCGTGGAGGTGGTGCGCCGGGGCGTCGACATGTTCGACTGCGTCATGCCGACCCGCGCCGGACGCCACGGGCAGGTCTTCACCCGCCACGGCCGCATGAACCTGCGCAACGCCCGCTTTGCCGAGGATACGAGCCCTCTCGATCCGGAATCGAAGTGCACGGCCTCCAACACCTATTCCAGGGCCTATCTCCACCATCTGGTCCGTTCGAATGAGATTCTGGGCATGATGCTGCTGACCTGGAACAACCTGGCCTATTACCAGGACCTCATGGCCGGCCTGCGCAAGGCCATCGCCGAGGGGCGGCTCGAGAGCTACATCGGCGAGGTCAAGGAGGGCTGGGCGAAGGGCGAGCGGGACAGCAAGGCCGAAATCGGCCAGCACGCGGACAACACCGCCATGGAGGTGGAGGGGTAGACCCTCCCAGCCTGGATCCGGGTTCCGCAAGGGAAAACGGCCCTGACGCGCCCTCCGCTGAGGATTCGGACCGCCGCCGAAGCCCTTTTTCATTGACCCGCCGCCCTGGAGCCCCTATCTCGGGCTCACCCCTGGGAGCGCGTAGCTCAGCCGGTAGAGCATCTGACTTTTAATCAGAGGGTCCTGGGTTCGAGTCCCAGCGCGCTCACCAATCTTCTCAATGACTTACCGGAACATTGAGAACTCCTCGGGTCAGCCTAGCAACCCTATAGCTACCACTCGCTTATGGCAGAGCTTGCCATCCCCGCGGATGAGAACAGGGAAGCGGGTGCTATATCCCCTCCGTTTCACCTGCAACCGTGCAACCGCTTGCCGCCCGCTTCATACGGCAGACCCGCTGCTCAACATCGACCAGACTGCAGCGGATCGGCTCCGCCACTCACTTCCGTGGCGCTGATGGTGCGGATCGCATCCACCGCTCAGGTCCCCTGCGCGATCAGCACATCCACTGCCCCAACTTGGCCGCGGTCTCCTCCCGCGTGGGCCGCCTGGCTCTCAGCTGACCCTCTGTAGTCCAGCGCGCCTCACATCAGCGCCGGGCCATTTCCACAGGGGTGGGTCACTTTCGCGTTTACCTCCGAGGCTTGCTGTGTTGGTCGAGAAAGGCCCGACACTGTTGAAAGCTATCCAGCACACCGGGTGCGATCTTCAGGCCGCGCTCTTGCGCCAGGCGTTGAGCCAACCCGATCATCGGAGCGGTCGGCCTCCTGCCTCCATCCTCGGCAGGATCACTTCTGTCGGTCGGGACAGGGCTGGTGGGCCGCCCTTTAGCAGCTGCGCGTTTGCTCCGAGCCCTCGTTCCCGGCGTCCTCTCGGGCGCATGCTCGTCGAGGAACTTGCGGCAGGCACTAAAGTCGGATTTGACCTCCTCCGG
>DATHAU010000385.1:0-5121 GCA_035296545.1 Microvirga sp. | reverse complement strand
GCCCTGGCGATGACCTCATCGGTCGCGCCCTTCTGGGCAGAGGCGACGATTGCCTGATGCGTTGCTTCGATCTGCTCGATCCTGGCGCTGCTCGCGGTCTGGCAGAAGGACGTGATCGCCTCGCGCTCCAGGATGAGGCGAAACTGGAACGCATTGCGGATCAGGCTGATGTCGAGGGGCAGGATCTGCAATCCGCGCCGCGGCACCGTGACGATGAGCCCCTCGACCTCCAGGCGGGGGATCAGCTCCCGGATGGCTCCCAGGGACTGGCCCGTCAGGGCCACGAGCTCCCGCTGGGTGATGAACTGGCCCGGCTTGATGTCGCTCCTCAGCAGGTGGCGGGTGAACGCGTCATAGGCCTGCTCGCGGAGCTTGGGCTCGGAGCGGGGCGCCGGGCGAGGCGTGCTCACGCCACCGCCTTTGGGGAAGCCTTGAACGGGTCGAGCAGCTTGGCCACGCGGGCTGCGGTCTCCTCGTCGATGGTGGGCAGCGGCGGCCTCGCGACGGCCCATGCCCGGTCCTGGCGCACATGGGCCACGAGGGCCTTCACCATAGGGATCACGGGATGGCGGGTGATCTCCTCGACCAACGCCACGATGCGGGGATCGTCGCGGCCGTTCTCCGCCAGGGCGACGACGGCTTCCGGCGCGATGTTGGCGACGCCGCAGATGGAGCCTGCGGCGCCGGCCGCGCAGGCCCGGCCGAGATAGGTCTCGTCGCCCACGAGAATGCTGAGATCGGGAAAGGCCTCGATCAGGGCGAACGTGGCTTCGGCGTCGCCCGCGCTGTCCTTGACGCCGCGCACGGCCCCCGGGAAGGCCTCCACCAGGCGGCGGATGACCCCGTGGGGCAGGGGCACTCCGGTCATGCCGGGAATGTGATAGAGGATCACGTCGCGACAATCGCGCCCCACCGCCTCGAACACCGCCGCGTACCAGGCGAAGAGCGCGTCGTCCGGCGCAGGCCGGAAGTAGAAGGGCGGCGCGAGAAGGACCGCATGAGCGCCGCGCTGCAGGGCGCGGCCCGTGCTGTAGACGGCCTCCTCGATGGAGGAGGCGATGACGCCCTCCACGAGCTGCGCCGCCGGAATGCCGAGGCCGATCAGCTCCGCGGCCACCCGGTCCCGTTCGCCGGCCCCCACCGAGGGGCCTTCTCCCGTGGTGCCGAAGATCGTGGCCGTGCGGCACCCGCGGGCGAGGCAATCCCTGGCGTGCTCGGCGAGACGTCGAACGTCGACTCCGCTTCCGGAGAAGGGCGTCACGAGGGCGGGGCTGATGCCGAAGCTGAGGGACAAGGGAATCTCCCGTAATGGTCGGTGCGATGGTTCGACGGGTGTGTTGACACTGACATGTTACAGGGTGCTTAATCCCTGGCAAGCGTGGAAAACGGTTCGCGAGAGACCGACCCGTCGAACCAGGGAGGATCATGATCATGACTGACGCAGCAGGCACACTCACCCGCCGCTTGTTCCTTGCAAGCACCGCCGCCACGGCCGCCTACGGCCTGGGGGGCGCCATGCCCGCCCTTGCGGACGTGAACTGGAAGAAATACGCCGGCACGAAGATCGGCGTGAACCTGGTCAAGGGACCCCGCGGCGAGAACCTGCAGAAATACGAGAAGGAATTCACCGATCTGACGGGAATCCAGGTCTCGTCCGAGCAGACCCCCGAGCAGCAGCAGCGGCAGAAGGCCGTGATCGAGCTGAATTCCGGAAGCCCCAGCTTCGACGTGATCCATCTCAGCTACCATGTGCAGAAGCGCCAGTTCGAGAAAGCCGGCTGGCTGGCCGACATCGGCGCCTTCATGAAGAACCCGGACCTGACGGAGGCGAGCCTCACGGAGAGCGACTTCGCCCAGGCGGGCCTGCTCTACGCCAAGAACCCGCAGGGCCAGATGCTGTCGCTGCCGTTCTCGGTCGATTACTGGATGGTGTACTGGAACAAGGAGCTTTTCGCCAAGAAGGGCCTCTCCTATCCGCAGACCTTCGACGAGATGGTGAAGGCGGCCGAGGCCCTCACCGATCCCAAGGAAGGCACCTACGGCTTCGTGGCCCGCGGCCTGAAGAACGCCAACGTGCCGGTCTGGACGAGCTTCCTCCTCGGCCATGGGGTCGATCCGGTGGACGCCGGCGGCAACCTGAAGACGGATACGCCCGAGGCCATCGAGGCCGCGCGCCTCTACCAGCATCTCCTCACCAAGACCTCGCCGCAGGGCGTCGCCGGCTTCAACTGGTCGGAATGCCAGTCGGCCTTCCTCCAGGGCAAGATCGGCATGTGGCTCGACGGCGTCGGCTTCGCGCCTCCGCTGGAGGACCCGGAGAAGTCGCGCGTGGTCGGCAAGGTCGGCTATGGGGTCATGCCCCGCGGTCCGAAGGCCCAGGCCTCCGCGACCTTCGGCGACGGCATCGGCGTCACCGCCGCCAGCAAGAACAAGGAAGCGGCCTATCTCTACTGCCAATGGGCCGTGTCCAAGCTGATGGGCGCGCGCCTCCTGCAGGCGGGCGGCGGCGTGCCGTTCCGCCAGTCGATCCTCAACGATCCGGAAGTGCGCAAGGGCGTGAAGATGCCGCCGGCCTGGATCGATGCGGTGGCGGAATCCGGCAAGATCAGCCGTCTCGGCCTTCCGGTCATCCAGCCCGTGACGGAGTTCCGCGACATCATCGGCATCGGCCTGACCAACCTTCTCGGAGGCGCGGATCCGGCCACCGAGATGAAGAAGGCAACCGAGCAGTTCAAGCCGGTGCTCGAGCGGAGCGAGAAGGCTTGATCGCCTCTGGCCTGATGCATCGCGCGGCCCCGGTCCGGCGGCCGCGCGATGCGGCGCGGCGGGCACGAAGGGGAGGGCGGTCCCGGAGCATCGCACCCTGCGCCCGATGGCGCAGGAGCGGGGAGTTCACCGATGACCGCTCTGACTGAACGGCAGGCCGCACCCGCTGCACAGGCGGCGCTCCCCTACGACGCGGGCCGGCGCAAATCCTACTGGCCCTTCGTGGTGCCGGCGGTGGCGGTCGTCGGGTCCGTCATCGTGTTTCCGTGGGTCTTCACGGTCTGGATGAGCATGCATGAATGGACCGTGGGCGGGGCGCGGCGCTTCACCGGCCTGTCCAACTACGCGCGCCTCGCATCCGACGAGCGCTTCATCGCATCCATCGGGAACACCCTGGTCTATACGTTCCTGGCGGTCGTCCTGCCGCTGATCTTCGGCACCCTTGCGGCGCTGATCTTCAACTCGCGCCTGCCCCTCAGGGGCGTCCTGCGCGGCCTGTTCGTCATGCCCATGATGGCCACTCCCGTGGCCATCGCCCTGGTGTGGACCATGATGTTCCACCCGCAGCTCGGCGTGCTCAACTATCTCCTCTCCCTCGTGGGCATCCCGCCGCAGGGATGGGTGTTCAACTCCGCCACGGTGATCCCGTCCCTGGTTCTGGTCGAGACCTGGCAATGGACGCCCCTCGTCATGCTGATCGTTCTCGGCGGGCTTGCGGCCATTCCGAGCGAGCCCTACGAGAGCGCCGCCATCGACGGCGCGAACGCGCTCCAGCGCTTCCGCTACATCACCCTGCCGATGATCGCGCCGTTTCTCATGGTGGCCGTGATCATCCGCACCATCGACGCCCTGAAAAGCTTCGACATCATCTACGCCATCACCCAGGGCGGGCCCGGCACCGCGTCGGAGACCATCAACCTCTACCTCTACAGCGTGGCCTTCGCCTATTACGACATCGGCTACGGATCGGCCATCGCCGTGGTGTTCTTCGCCCTGGTGATCGCCCTGTCGCTCCTGATGCTCCACCTGCGCCAGCGGACCAAGTGGATGGAACTCCAGGGGGGCGCATGAACTGGAGAGGGATCCTCAACAGCCTCGGGCTGTGGTTCGCCGCGCTGGTGCTGGTGTCGCCGGCGGTCCTGTTCTTCCTGTGGATGATCTCCCTCTCGGTCAAGTTCGAGGTCGACAACGCCGCCTATCCGCCGATCCTGATCCCCGAGCGCTTCGCCTGGAAGAACTATACCGGCGTGTTCGAATCGAACCGCTTCGGACTCTTCTTCCTCAACAGCCTCATCGTCACCGGCGCGGCCACCGGCCTTGCTCTCCTGATCGGCGTTCCGGCGGGCTACGGCATCGCCCGCATGAAGGCCACCAAGGCGGCGGTGGTGGTGCTGATCGCCCGCATGACCCCCGGCCTGTCCTATCTCATCCCCCTGTTCCTGCTGTTCCAGTGGCTCGGCCTCATGGGAACGCTGGTGCCGCAGATCATCGCCCATCTGGTCATCACCGTTCCCATCGTGATCTGGATCATGATCGGCTATTTCGAAACCACCCCCATGGAGCTCGAAGAAGCCGCTCTCATCGACGGGGCCAACCGGTGGGAGGTGTTCCGCCATGTGGCCCTGCCGATCGCCAAGCCCGGCATCACGGTGGCGTTCATCCTGGCGGTGATCTTCTCGTGGAACAACTTCGTGTTCGGCGTGGTGCTGGCGGGACGGGAGACCCGCACCCTGCCGGTGGCGGTCTACAACATGCTGTCCTTCGAGCAGTTGAGCTGGGGGCCCCTGGCCGCGGCAGCCCTCATCGTGACCCTGCCCGTGCTGATCCTCACCGTCGTGGCGCAGCGGCAGATCGTGGCGGGCCTCACGGCAGGGGCGGTCAAGGGCGGGTAGCGCTTCGGCCCGAAGGAAGATCCGGCGGTCCCTGGCGATGCCTCGCGCCCGGACGAAGTCCGGGACCCTTCGAGACGGATTGCTCGCGCGATCCTCCCGGCATGAGGCTGCGGGGCGCTAGGACGCCGCTGCTCTAACCCTCCCCTCATCCTGAGGAGCCTGCGCAGCAGGCGTCTCGAAGGACGCTCCAGAGAGCACGGGAAACGCAACCGGCTCTCCTCCCCACTCATCTCAGGCTTGCCTGAGATGAGTGGGGAGGAGGTGGAGGTGGGGGTGTGAGCGATAGCCGATGAAGGTGTGGCGCAAACACCCCCACCCTGGCTCTCCCCACAAGGGGAGGGGAAAGGGGGCGTGGCTCCGAGCCAGGGATTCCCTTCCCCTGCGAGGGCTTGCGCCCTCTCCGGCCGGGAATGACACAGCGGGTCTGACATGTAGTGTCATCCCCGGCGAGCGTAGCGAGGGA
>DATHAU010000384.1:0-3793 GCA_035296545.1 Microvirga sp. | reverse complement strand
GTCGTGGGACGCGGCGGCGAGGAAGCGGGTCTTGGAGATGTTGGCCTCGTCCGCCTCGGCCTTGGCGCTCCGGAGCGCCTCGTTGAGGCGCGTCAGCTCCTCCGTGCGCTCCCGGACGCGCTGCTCCAGGGTCTCGTTGGCCCGGCGGCTCTCCTCTTCCGCCAGAACCGCGTCGGTGACGTCCGTATAGGTGGTGACGTGGCCGCCGTCGGGCAGGGGGTTCGAGCGGATCTCGATGACCTTGCCGGACGGGTAGAGCCTGAGGCGCACGGGCTCCACGTCGTGGCGGAAGGAATGGATGCGCGCGGCCACCAGCTCGTCCACCGGGCCGGGGCCGTAGGAGCCCCGCGCGGCGTTGAACTCCACGATGCGGTCCATGCCGATCCCCACGTGAACGAACCCGGGCGGCATGTCGTAGAGGTCGATGAAGGCCTGGTTCCAGGCGAGCAGGCGCAGGTCGCGGTCGAGCACGGTGATGCCCTGCTTGGCGTAGTTGAGGGCATGCTGGAGAAGGTCGCGGCTGTGCTGGATGGCCGCGGAGGCGTCGTCGAGCAGCTTGAGGGCCGCCTTGGTGGACACGGTGCGGCGGCGCAGGAGCAGCGACAGGGCGAGCCGCGACGAGGCCGTGCCGATGGCCGAGGCCAGCAGGTGCTCCGCATAGCGCAGGAGATGCACGTCGGCCTCGGCGCGCAGCTCCAGGTGCTGGCCCCGGCCCTGGGCGAAGCTTTCGAAGGAGCGCGTGGTGCGCTCGTCGCCGAGATAGCGCGCCACGGTGGCGCGCAGTTCGTCCACGCTCACGCTCGCCCGGAAGAAGCGGAAGCTCGGGGCGGCCGAAACCGGGTTCTCGCCCACGAAGACGTTGGCCTGGATCTGCTCCAGGGAGGTCGCCCGCCGCAGGAGGGAGAAGCCCACATAGCACAGGATGTTGAGGCTCAGGCTCCACGCCACCCCGTGGGTCAGTTGAGGCAGCTGGACGCCGAACAGGGCCGTGGGCCTGAGGGCCGCGATCCCGAACGGTCCGGAGACGACCACCTCCGACCAGAACATCCCATCCCGCACGAGGCTGGGCAGAAGCAGGGTATAGGTCCAGGTGACGAACCCGGCCACGAGCCCGGCGCTCGCGCCGAGCGCCGTTCCCCGCGACCAGAAGAGCCCGCCCAGGAAGGCGGGCGCAACCTGCGCGATGGCCGCAAACGACAGGAGGCCGATGGCGGCCAGCGCCGCCTCGCCCGAGGCGCGGTAATACACATAGGCCAGCAGGATGACCACCACGATGGACACCCGGCGCACGGCGATCACGAAGCCGCCGAGATCGAGGCCCGCAAAGGCCCGCCGCCGCAGGACGATGGGCATGACCAGATGGTTCGAGATCATCACCGCCACGGCGACGGAATCCACGATCACCATGGCGGTGGCCGCCGAGAACCCGCCGAGAAAGGCCATGATGGCGATGGCGCCCGCCCCGTCGAACAGGGGCAGGGCCAGAACGGTCATGTCCCGGTCGATGGCGCCCTGCGGAAAAGTGGCCAGCCCGCCAAGCGCAATGGGAATGACGAAGAGATTGATGAGCACCAGATAGAGCGGAAACAGCCAGGCGGCGCGCTTGAGATCCTCGATGGCCCGGTTCTCCACCACGGTCATGTGGAACTGGCGCGGCAGCAGCAGGGCCGCGCAGCTCGAGAGCAGGATGAGGGTGAGATAGCTGCCGAAGCCCGAGGTCTTCTCGATCAGGCCGGAGCCGGCCCCTTGCGCGGTCAGCTTCGCCACGATGGCGTCGTAGCCGTCGAACATCACGAAGGTCACGTAGGCCCCGACCACCAGAAAGGCGATCAGCTTCACGACGGACTCGAGCGAGATCGCCATCATGAGCCCGTCCTGATGCTCGGTCGCATCCGTGTGGCGCGTGCCGAACGCCACCGCGAAGCCCGCCAGCACCAGGGCCACGGTCAGGGCCAGATCGCCGATGAAGGGAATCCGCGGCAGGACGCTTCCGCTGGCGGCCGTCAGGAACACGTCGAGGGAGGACGAGACCGCCTTCAGCTGCAGGGCGATGTAGGGAATGGAGCCGATCAGCGCGATCAGGCTCACGATGGCGGCGACCCGCTCGCTCTTGCCGTAGCGGGCGGCCACGAAATCGGCGATGGAGGAGATGTTCTGGGTTTTGGCGACGCGCACCACCCGGGCGATGAGCACATGGCCCAGGCCGATGACCAGGATCGGCCCGATATAGATGCCGAGAAAGTCGAGGCCGGTATGGCTGGCGAGCCCCACCGAGCCGAAGAAGGTCCAGGACGTGCAGTAGACCGCGAGCGACAGGGCCGCGATGGTGGAGCGCCATCGGCCCTGGACGATGCGCCTGCCGCCGTTGTCGCCCCAATGGGCCACGGCGAACAGGAGGCAGAGATAGACCAGAGCCGATAGGATAACCGCCCAACTGGCGACCATGGAGGGGATCCCCGCGAGACAACCTGGGAACAGGTTTAGCGGCTCGGACGGGCGAGCGCCACCGCCGGGTGGTCACAGTCCCCTGTCCCATTCCGGGTGCGGCGCGAAGCGCCTGGCCAGGAATTCCACGAAGGCGCGCACCTTGGCGGGAGCCTGGCGGCCCGAGGGCAGAACGGCATGAACCCCGAGTTCCAGGGTGGGATAACCGCTCAGGACGCGCAGGAGGCTCCCGTCGCGCAGGCTGTCGCCGACGATGAAGGTCGGCTGATAGATCAGGCCCTGTCCGGCCAGGGCCGCGGCGAGCAGGGCGTCGCCGTTGTTGGCGCGCAGGTTTCCCTCGACCGGCACCACCACGTCGCCCCCGGCCCCGAAAGCCCAGCGCCCGGCCCCGATGGCGCTGGGCAGGGTGTAGCCGAGGCAGTTATGGCCGGACAGATCGTCAAGGGTTCGCGGCGCGCCGTGGGCCTCAAGGTAGGAGGGCGCGGCGCACACGATGGTGCGGCAGGGGGCGAGGCGCCGGGCCACGAGGCCTGAATCCTTCAGCCGCCCGATCCGGACCGCCAGGTCCCAGCCTTCCTCGATCAGGTCCACGTAGCGGTCGGCAAGCCCCAGATCCACCGCGACGGCAGGGTGGAGGCGGCTGAAGGCGGTGAGCGCCGGGACGATCTGGCGAAGGCCGAAGGTGAGCGGCACGTTGAGCCGCAGCGTTCCCCGGGGTTCGATCCGGTCGAGGCTGGCGGAGGCCTCGGCCTCCTCGATCTCGGCGAGAATGCGCTCGCAGGCGGCAAGATAGCTGCGCCCGGCTTCCGTCAGCACCAGCCGGCGGGTCGAGCGGTGCAGCAGCTTGACCCCGAGCCTGTCCTCCAGGGCGGCGACATGCTTCGTCACCATGGTCTGGGAGAGATGGAGTGCCCGCGCCGCCGCCGAGAAGCTGCCGAGCGTCGCGACGCGGACGAAAACCTGCATGCCGGTCACGCGGTCGAGCATGGGGCGATGTCACTCCCGGGGTGTGAACTGATATTCCGCGAAGGCGATTATCATATCCGGGGTTTGAGGTCATACGAGAGGGCGAAAGGATACCCTCCCATGATCGACGCCCGCACAGCTCCCTACGCCGCTCTTGTCCTGCGCGTGACCCTCGGGGCCCTCTTCCTCGCCCATGCCGGCCTGAAGCTCTTCGTCTTCACCCCTGCCGGCACGGCGCAGTTCTTCGGCAGCCTCGGCCTGCCCCCGGCTCTCGCCTATCTGGTCATCGCCGCCGAAACGGCCGGAGGCGTCGCGCTGATCCTGGGCTTCCATGCCCGCTGGGCCGCCCTGGCCCTGATCCCGATCCTCGTCGGCGCCATCG
>DATHAU010000383.1:0-3191 GCA_035296545.1 Microvirga sp. | reverse complement strand
GCCCTGGCTCCGATCTTCGTGTCCCTGACCCGGGGCATGACCGCGGCGGAGCGCCGGCGGGTCTCGACCCGGGCGAGCCTCATCGCCTTCGGGATTCTCGCCTTCTTCGGCCTCGGCGGCGAGCTTCTGCTGCGTCTTCTTGGGGTGGGCATCCCGGCCTTCCGCATCTCCGGCGGCCTGCTGCTGTTCTGGATCGCCTTCGAGATGGTGTTCGAGCGCCGCAACGAGCGCAAGCAGCAGACGGCCGACACCGCCATCACCGAGGACCACATCCGCAACGTGGCCGCCTTCCCGCTCGCCATCCCGCTCATGGCCGGCCCCGGCGCCATCACGGCGGTGATCCTCCTGGCGGGCCGGGCGGACGGCAACGTGGTCGCCTTGAGCGCCCTCATCGCCCTGATCGCCCTGGGCGTCCTGAGCTGCTTCGTGGTCTTCCTGGCGGCGGAGCGGGTCTCCCGCTGGCTCGGCGTCACCGGCAACGTGGTGCTGACCCGCCTGCTCGGGGTGATCCTGGCGGGCCTCGCGGTCCAGTTCATCATCAACGGCATCGAGTCGTTGCTGCGGCCGGCGGCGCTTTAAACGGCTCGCGCGCAAAGACTGCTTCGAGT
The DNA here is from genome assembly GCA_035296545.1 of Microvirga sp. Taxonomy (GTDB): domain Bacteria; phylum Pseudomonadota; class Alphaproteobacteria; order Rhizobiales; family Beijerinckiaceae; genus Microvirga. Next base: position 2,583 of record DATHAU010000383.1, on the reverse strand, counting down.
GGGATTTCCTCCCGGCTGAGCCTGCGTGTTCACCTGCGGCAAGGGCTTGGTGCGCCTGTTGCCGGGACCTTGCGGAATACATCCGCTAGCGTCGATTCATGGGGCCCAGCCCCTCGACCCATCGCAGAGACCGCCCCGGAAGATTGCCATGCCGATCCAGATCACGACCGAGAACGACGATACCCTCCCCACTCCCATCGTGTTCGGGGCCGGCGACCAGATCCAGATGGACAAGGATGCTACCATCGTTGCTCCGAATATGGCCATTGTCGGAGCTGACGATGCATCTGGCGCCACAATGACCCTCCTAGGCTCGGTGCAGGCGGGTGTCGCCGTCGTCTACGCGAAGTCGGGCGGTCACACGATCACGATCGGACCCGACGGGGACATGTCCGGAGCCACCGACGGAATTCTGCTGGACGCCGGCACGAATGTTCTCGGCGGCAACCTCATCCAGAACGACGGTTCGATCAGCGCGTCCAACAAAGAGGGGGTCGGGATCAATGCAGGATCCTCCAACAACCTGGTCATCAATACCGGGTTCATTGGCGGTCTTATCGGGATCAGTCTCGGCACGACAGATCCTGCCACTCACTCAATCGCCATCACTTCCAATAACGCGGTGATCAACAGCGGTACGATCCAGGCAGCAGCCACCGCAGTCGTGCTTTGGGGCGATGGGTCGTCCCTTAAGAACACCGGTACTCTCTCGGGTGGTTTTGCGACCGTCCAACTGTATGGGACGCCTTCAGGAAAGATCTCGGTCGAGAACACCGGCATCATTCAAAGTTCGAACGGGCGAGCCATCGTCGGGTCCGAGGAGATGGACTGGATCTACAACTCCAGCACGATCATGGGTTCGGTCTTCCTGAATGAGGAGAACGATCTCTATGACGGCCGAAACGGCACAATCAGTGGTGTCGAGCTTGGGACCGGCAACGATACGGCTTACGGGGGAGCCGGCTTCGAGTGGTTCGACGGCGGCGACGGCAACGATACGCTTGGGGGAGGGCTTGGTGACGACACGCTGATCGGCGGGGCCGGGATAGATACGGCCGTGTTCAGCGGATCGGTCGGAGCGATCGTCGACCTGACCAAGGCGGATGCGCAGGATACCCAATACGGCACCGACGTTCTCACCGACATCGAGAACCTCGTCGGCGGGTCCGGTGACGACATCTTCACCGGTGACGACGAAGACAACGCGCTGACAGGGGGCGAAGGCAACGACATCCTCACAGGCGGGAACGGATCGGACACGGCCGTGTTCACCGGAAAGATTGCCGCGCAGGTCGACCTGACGCTCTCTGGCGCCCCCCAGGAGACTGGCCATGGCCTGGATACTCTCGTCAGCATCGAGAACCTCGCCGGGGGAGAGGCCGGGGACACGTTCACCGGCGACAGCAACGCCAACGTTCTGACCGGCAACGGGGGCGACGACACGCTGGACGGCGGCTTCGGCAACGACGTTCTCGAGGGCGGCGACGGCATCGACACCGCGCTTTTCAACAAGGCAATCGCCGCCGTGGTCAACCTGGCGCTGACCGGCCAGCAGAACACCGGCTATGGCCTCGATACCCTCAGCGGTATTGAGAACCTCGCTGGCGGAACCGGGGCGGATCGCTTCACGGGTGACGGCAACGCCAACAAGCTCCTGGGCAATCTGGGGGATGACACGCTCGATGGCGGGCTGGGAGACGACGAGCTCGACGGCGGCGCGGGCATCGACACGGTCGCGTTCAGCGGCCTCACGGGAGCAAGCGTCGATCTCGCCTCAGGCCAAGCCATCGGCTACGGCGTCGACACCCTTATCGGCATCGAGAACGTGATCGGGAGCGAAGGTTCGGACAACCTCGCCGGCAGTTCCGGCGCCAACTGGTTGCAGGGCGGCGGCGGCAGCGACCTCCTGAACGGCGGGCTGGGCGACGACACCCTCGACGGCGGCCTGGGCCTCGATGTGCTGCGCTTCACCGGCTCCACGGGGGCAACCGTCAACCTTGCCCTGACGGGCGCCCAGAGTACCGGCTATGGGCACGACACCATCCTGGGCTTCGAAGCCCTGTGGGGCGGCACAGGCGCGGACCGCTTCACCGGCAACAGCGGCAACAACGCCTTCATCGGAGAAGACGGGCGGGACACGGTCTCGGGCGGCGGCGGACACGATACCCTGGCAGGCGGGCTGGGCAGCGACCGGCTCACGGGCGGGTCGGGCAAGGACCTGTTCGTGTTCGACACCAAGCTGAGCAAGACCAGCAACGTGGACACGATCACGGACTTCAAGCGGGTGGACGACAGCTTCCAGCTGGAGAACGCCGTCTTCAAGAAGCTGGCCAAGGTGGGGGCCCTGAGCAAGTCCTCCTTCGTGGTGGGCGGCAAGGCCAAGGACAAGAACGACTACGTCGTCTACGACAAGGCCAAGGGCGCGCTCTACTACGATGCGGACGGCTCGGGCAAAGGCGCAGCCGTCAAGTTCGCTCAGCTCAAGAAGGGTCTGGTGATCGACCACAAGGACTTCTTCGTCATCTGAGTCCGAGGCGCTGGAGGGCTGGTCCTGCCGATGCGGAACCAGCCCTTTGTCTTTCA
>DATHAU010000382.1:0-1708 GCA_035296545.1 Microvirga sp. | reverse complement strand
GCTGTTGAACACGAAGGTGGAGGTGAGGAAGACCGGCGGCTTCACGGCGCCTTCCGACAGGGTCGGGTCATAGCCGTAGCCCAGCATCAGGGTCTCGGGCTTCAGCTTGTGATTGCCGATGCGGTCCTTGTGATAGCGGTTATAGGCCATGGAGGCTCTCCGAATTGATGAGCCCTCTTCGAGCTTATCGCGCCTCGGAACGCAAGGCCTTTCGAGGCTACCGTCTTTCACGCTTCCGTTGCCGCCCGTCAGCCTCTTTCGGCGGGCTTCCGGGCGTTCGGCTCATGGGCGAAAGGAGGAGCGCAGGCGGCGTCCCGTCCGCCGGCGCGCTGAGGATCGGGTCGGCCGTCACCAGCTTCCATTGCGCCTGGGCCTCGGGGCTCAACCAGCTGATGCTGCGAAAGGACGTCCGCAGGGTCGGGATCGCAACGCGCAGGTCGATCCCCATGGTATCGAGGTGTTGCAGGTAAACGGCCGTGCTCCGATGGATCGCCATGATGGCGTCCAGGTCCAGCGGCTTCGAATAATGGCTCCTGTCCTCATCCCTCCATTCCACGAGAAATGCCGGAGCCCCGCTATGAACGCCCAGCTGCGCGGCCTTCGGAATGCCCCGCCTCGCACCCCCTATGAAAGCAAGGACGCAGGCCGAGGCGCATCGCCCCGGCTCGATCTCGACCCTGCCGCCGCGGACGACCGCTTGCCCGACAACCGTATAGGCGTTCAAGTTCCGGAGAATGACGCCAAGCTGCATGGCCTCATCCCTGTTGCCGCCGGGCGAGTCGAAGACGAAATAGGTGTTCTGCCTGAAGGTGTGGCGCCAGACGAGATCGTTGTAGGCCCGTATCGTCTCCCGATCGAACCTGCCGGTGGCCTGCACGACGGTGCAATCCGCGCAGATGGAGGACGTGTCCAGGAGCACGAAGGTCATGCTGCCGGGTTCGGCATACGTGATGGCTTGGGCTTGAACCGTCCTGGGCTGGAGCAACAGGAGCAGGAGGACCAGAGCGGAGAAGCGCAGGATGAACATCGAGACCGATCTCAGTATCTTGTCCTCCATGGCTTAATGACTGAAATGATAGAAAGTTTCGTCGGAACGAAGGCTTGTATCCGCCGCAGTCTTTCCGCATCTTCACCAGCCATGCAGGAAGGAACACCGGATGCGTTTTGCCGGAACTGAATCCTATGTCGCCACGGAGGACCTGACGGTTGCCGTCAATGCGGCGATCACCCTGGAGCGTCCCCTCCTGGTGAAGGGCGAGCCCGGTACGGGGAAGTCGGTGCTCGCGGAGGAGATCGCCAGGAGCCTTAACGCGCCGCTCCTCACCTGGCACATCAAATCCACCACCAAGGCCCAGCAGGGGCTCTACGAATACGACGCGGTCTCGCGTCTGCGCGACAGCCAGCTCGGCGACGCCCGGGTGTCCGACATCCGCAACTACATCCGCCGCGGCAAGCTGTGGGAGGCCTTCGCCGCCGAGGCGCGGCCGGTCCTGCTCATCGACGAGATCGACAAGGCCGACATCGAGTTCCCCAACGACCTCCTGCTCGAACTCGACCGCATGGAGTTCCACGTCTACGAGACCGGGGAGACGATCCGGGCCGAGCGGCGGCCCATCGTGCTCATCACCTCCAACAACGAGAAGGAGCTGCCGGACGCCTTCCTGCGGCGCTGCTTCTTCCACTACATCCGGTTCCCCGATCCCGACAC
>DATHAU010000381.1:0-4971 GCA_035296545.1 Microvirga sp. | reverse complement strand
CAGTCGCCGATGACGAGGCTCCCATGATGGCAGGGCTCGCCGTTGCGGGGGATGCGCACCCAGATGGCGGGAACCCGGATTCCGCCGTCGCGGCTCTCCGGTTCAACGGCGGTGGATGCGCCCGGCACGGTTCTCCTCCCTGCTTCCTGGATACACACCTTCCTAAGCCAAGGCGGCCCCGGACTCCAGCCGCTGCGTTCGGATGCCGTTGGGGCTTTCGCGCGCCGGGATGCTCGAAAAATTCCTGCGGCCTGCGGGAATAAGGCCTCTTCCGGGGTGTCTTAACGCCCGGGTCACGCGACCCAGGAGGAACTCCCATGATGAAGTTTGCACGTCCCGCCCTCATCGTCGCCGGCGCCCTTGTGGCCGCCACCTGCGCCTTCGCCCAGGCCGCCGCTCCGGCGAAAGTGGCCGACACCAGCAAGGGCAAGGCGCTGGTCGACGCCAAGGGCATGACTCTCTACACCTTCGATCGCGATGCGGCGGGAAAATCCAACTGCAACGGCCAATGCGCCCAGAACTGGCCGCCGCTGGTGGCGGCCGCCGATGCGGCGGCGTCCGGCGACTGGACCGTGGTCACCCGCGATGACGGCACGAAGCAATGGGCCTACAAGGGCAAGCCGCTCTATACCTGGGTCAAGGACACCCAGGCGGGCGAAGTGACGGGCGACGGCGTCAACAACGTCTGGCGCATCGCCCAGCCCTAGTCCCGTCAGGAGCCGGCGTGCGATAGTGCCGGGCCCATGAAAGAGCAGCCGTGGACGAGATCGCCTCTCTTGTCGAACCGCAGATCCCGGGCCTGAGGCGTTACGCCTGGGCCCTCCTGCGGGACGACGAGGCGGCGGACGATCTCGTCCAGGACACCCTCGAACGGGCGATCAGCCGCTGGAGCCAGCGGCGGCGCGACGGCGATGTGAGGGCCTGGCTCTTTGCGATCCAGCGCAACCTGTTCCTGAACCAGGTCCGGCAGCGCAGGAGCCGCGGCATCCAGGTGGGCCAGGAGGCCCTGGACCTGCTGCCCTCCGCCGAGGGCAGCCCGGAGAGCCATGCGGGCGCGCGCGACATCCTCACGGGGCTCGACGCCCTGCCGGAGGAGCAGCGCTCCGTCCTGCTGCTCGTCGGCGTCGAGGATCTTTCCTACGAGCAGGCGGCGGAGGCTCTTGGGCTTCCGGTGGGCACCGTGATGTCGCGGCTCAGCCGCGGGCGCGGCAGGTTGAGGCAGTTCATGGAGACGGGGCGCAGCGCCGTTCTCAGGAGGGTGAAGTGACGGACGAGCGACCGGTGGGGGAAGACGATCTGCAGGCCCTTGTCGACGGCCGGCTCGCACCCCGGCGCCTCGACGTCGTCAAGGCCTTCCTGGAGGCCAATCCGCCGGTAGCCGCGCAGGTCGCGCAGGAGGTCGAGCAGCGCGAAGCCCTGCGCGCCCGGCTGGCCTTCAAGGTTCGGGAGCCGATTCCCTCGCGCCTGCGCGTGGCCCACCTCGCCCGCAGGCGGTCCCCCTCGATCTTCCGCCCCGGCGCCCTTGCGGCAGCGGCGGCGTCCCTCGCGATCGGCCTGGGCGTCGGCGGCGCGGGCGGGGCCTGGTGGGCCATGGGCCAGGGCCCCCGCGCGGCCGGGGAGGTGAGCCTTGCCGGGGACGCCATGGCGGCGCACCGGATCTATGTGGGCGAGCGGCTTCATCCCGTCGAGGTGGCGGCCGACCAGGAGGCCCATCTCGTGCAATGGCTCTCCCGTAGGCTCGGCAAGCCCCTGGCGGCGCCGGATCTCACGCCCCAGGGCTACCGGCTCATGGGAGGGCGGCTGCTCCCGGCGGGGGGCGAGCCGGCGGCGCTGTTCATGTACGAGGACGCGCGCGGGGGTCGCCTCACGCTCTATGCGCGGTCCAGCAGCACCGAGGAGCGGACCGCCTTCCGGTTCGAGACCCAAGGGGAGGTTGCGGCCTTCTCGTGGATCGACAGGGGATTGTCCTATGCGGTCTCGGCGCGGGCCGAGCGCGCCCAGCTCCTCGCCGTTGCGGAGGCGGTCTACCGGCAGGCCGAGGCCGCATCCGCTTCCGGGCCCGGCCGCTTGTGACCTGTCGCGGCCAGGCGCAAGAAAAAACCCCGGAGGGATGCTCCGGGGTTCGTCGAACGGTGGACGGCGCGTCAGGCGGCCTGCTTCAGACCTTCGGCCTCGAGCGCCTCCTGCACCTTCGGGCGGGACGCCACTCTCGCCTGGAAGGCTTTCAGGTGAGGGAAGGGCGAAAGGTCCACGGAGTGGAAGTTCGTCCAGTTCACCACCGTGAACAGGTAGGCGTCCGCGATCGTGAACGCGTCGCCCGTCAGGAAGGGCTGGGCGGCGAGGGTCTTGTCGAGATAGGCGAAGCGCGTGGCGAGCTTCTCCTTCGCGGCCGCCTTGACGGCCTCGGGGGTGCTCGGGTTCCAGAGCGGGCCGAAGCCCTTGTGGATCTCCGAGCTGATGAAGGTGATCCACTCGATCAGGCGGTAGCGCGCCATGGTGCCGTTGGCGGGAGCCAGGCCTGAGCCGGGGCCCTGATCCGCCAGGTATTGGATGATGGCGGCCACTTCCGTGAGCACGGAGCCGTCATCCAGGGCGATGGCCGGCACATAGCCCTTGGGGTTGACCGAGCGGTAGTTCTGGCCGCCCGCGGTGGTGTGGCTGGCAAGGTCGACCTTGTCGAGGCCGAGAGGGATGCCGGCCTCGCGGGCCACGATGTGGGCGGCGAGGGAGCAGGCGCCGGGGGCATAATAGAGCTTCATGGTCTTTATCCTTGTGTGAGGGATCAGTGGGCGGGCGTAAGGGTTGCGGCCGACCCGTTCAGGGCGAGCGGGCGGGAGGGGCTGAGGGCATGGGCTCCGTCGCCCAGCAGGGACTGCGCCACCGAGAGGACGATCAGGTAGAGCGGGTACTCCCAGCCGCCGCCGGGGGCGGAAAACACCCAGCCGTTGCCGATGTGAACCCAGGTGGCGCCCAGGAGGATCGGCAGGAGGGCCAGGGCCACCCAGCGGCTCTGAACGCCGAGAACGAGAAGAACGCCGCCGATGAGTTCGGCGAAGAAGGTCGCATAGGCCAGGAAGGCGGGCAGGCCGATGGACTCGAAGTACTGAGCCGTACCGGCAAGGGTGAAGGTCATCCACTTCAGCACGAGGCTGTGGGCGATGAACATGACGCCCAGGGAAACCCTGAGAAGCAGGGCGCCGTAGGCGGTCGAGGTCGTTTCGTTCCGGGTCATCGGAGGTCTCCATGCAGTTGCATGCATATTCATATGCACTTGCATTGGAATGTCAAACATGATGCAATTGCATAAGAAACAGGAGGGCTTTGCGCCGATGCAAGAACTACAGGAACCATCCGGCACGATCATCAAGGCCTGGGGGCGCCTGATCCGGACAGGACGGACGGTGGCCGGGCGGATCGAGGCGGAGCTGAAGGGCGCGGGCTTTCCTCCGCTCGCCTGGTACGATGTGCTGCTCGAGCTGAAGCGCGGCCCCGAGGGCCGCCTCACGCCCCGGGAGATCGAGGGGGCGGTGTTGTTCGAGCAGTACAACCTGTCGCGGCTTCTCGACCGCATGGAGGCCGAGGGCCTGGTGCGCCGCATCCCCTATCCCGGCGACCGCCGACGCCAGTGGGTCGAGATCACCGACGAGGGACGGGCGCTGCAGTGGCGCATGTGGAGCGTCTACGGCCCCGCCATCGACCGCTTCGTGGGCGCGAAGCTCACGGAGAAGGAGGCCGGGCAGCTTGCCGCGCTGCTCCTGAAGCTGGTGCGGGAATAAGCGGCGGCTTCAAGCCTGCGCGGACGGGCCCGCTGCCCGGCAGGCCCGGGGACGCCGCCCTGCCGGCCGATCCGCCTCACCCGAAGGAATCGGGGTCCGGCCCGATGCGGCCCGCCTTGCTGTCGAACCCCGCGAGAGCGCTCATGTCCTCGGCCGCAAGGGTGAAGTCGAACACATCGATGTTCTCGCGGATGCGGGACGGAGTGGCGGATTTCGGGATCGCGATCAGGCCGTTGTCCAGGTGCCAGCGCAGGATGACCTGGGCAGGCGTCTTGCTGTATTTGCGGCCGATCCCGGCGAGGGTCTCGTCCGCCATCAGGGCGCCCTTCCCGAGAGGGCTCCAGGATTCCGTGGCGATGCCGTGCTTCGCATGAAAGGCGCGCAGCTCCTTCTGCTGAAAGCGGGGATGCAACTCGATCTGGTTGAGGACGGGAGCCACACCGGACTCGTCCATGAGCCGCCTCAGGTGCGGGACCTTGAAGTTGGACACGCCGATCGACTTCGCGCGTCCCTCCGCCCGCAGCCGGATCAGGGCGCGCCAGGTATCGAGGTAGGCCTCGCCGCGGGGCAGGGGCCAGTGGATCAGGTACAGGTCGACGAAATCGAGCTTGAGCCGGGCCAGGCTCTCGTCGAAGGCGGCCAGCGCCGCATCGTAGCCGTGGCGGTCGTTCCACACCTTGGTGGTGATGAACAGCTCCTCCCGCGGAACCGGCGAGGCGCGAACCGCCTCCCCGACCCCTTCCTCGTTGCCGTAGACGGCGGCCGTGTCGATGGAGCGGTAGCCGGCCGCGATCGCCTCGGTGACGATGGACTTGGCCTCATGGTTCTGAACCTGCCAGACCCCGAACCCGAGCTGGGGCATGGAGCGGCCGTCATTCAGGCGGATGGGGGGGACGATCGGCATCGGCTGTTCCTGACCTGACTCGGGGATGCCGCTAGAAGGTAGGGCCCGGGCCGCGATAGGCAAAGGGCGCGGCGCCCTTCGACCTCTTGCCGCCAGCGGAAGCGCCGGAGCGCAAGCTCCGGCCCCGCAGGGCAAGACACCTCGCCTGGCCCGTCACTCGACCTGACGTCGGACTTGAGGCCCTGGAGCCTCAGGTGATGTAGAAGTCGGCGGCGGACAGGGTGGGCTTGGAGATCAGGGTCGCGAACTTGATCTGCGCCGCCGCGCCGGTTCCGTGAGGATCGTAGAAGA
>DATHAU010000380.1:0-1932 GCA_035296545.1 Microvirga sp. | reverse complement strand
CGCCTCCCCCATCGACGTGGCGGATTATTTCGCCACCAGGGGGCGCTTCCCGAGGCTGACCTTCACGGTCCGCCGCTTCGTTCTGTACTCGTCCCGGGACTCGGTGGGGGGCGGTCCCTACGTGGTGGAGGCGGCCTATCCCTTGGGATAGGTCGACGCAGGGACGGCGTGAGCGATAGCCTGGCCCGATGCCCTCCCTCGTCTTCGTCACCCACCCGGAAGTGGTCATCGATCCCCTCGTGCCGGTTCCCGAATGGCCCCTGAGCGCCGTCGGGCGCGGGCGGATGGAGCGCTTTGCAGGTTCTCTCGCCGGCAGGGGCGTCACGGCGGTCTATGGCAGCGCCGAGCGCAAGGCCATGGACGGAGCCGCCATCGTGGCGGAGCGCCTCGGCCTCTCCTACGGCACGGATGCGTGCCTCGGCGAGAACGACCGCTCGGCCACGGGCTATATCGCGCCGCCGGAGTTCTGGCAGGTGGTGGGCGAATTCTTCGCCCGTCCCCACGAGAGCATCCGCGGCTGGGAGCGGGCGGCGGACGCGCAGGCCCGGATCGTCGAGGCGGTGGGCCGGATCGCCCGGGACGACCCCACCTCCGGCCACATCGTCATCGTGTCCCATGGGGGCGTGGGCTGCCTGCTCACCGCCCGCCTGCAAAGGGTGGCCATCGGCCGGGAAAGCCGCCCCTCCCATCCCGGCGGCGGCTGCTTCATCGTCATCGACCGGGAGACCCTGGCCCTGCGCCAGGACTGGCGCGCGATCGAGGAGCCCTGCCTCCCCTGAAAGCGCCGTTTCGGGCTTGCATCCCGGCCGCCTTGGGCATAGCGGTCGGCATCGGCCAAGCGCAGGGGCAACCTCATTCCATGGACGGCAAACGCATCGCTGAGCTCGCCCCCGGCGTCGCCCTCTGCGCCGCCGTTTCGCTCGCGGCCATGGGCCTGCAGGCGCTCGAGGAGCATTGGGCCGGGCGGCCCTATCTCGAAGCGCTGGTGATCGCGATCCTGTTTGGTACGCTCCTGCGCACCCTCTGGACGCCCGGTCCGCGCTGGACTCCGGGCATCGGCTTTTCCGCCAAGGCTCTGCTCGAAGTGGCCGTGATGCTGCTCGGCGCCTCGATCAGCTTCCAGGCGGTGGCGCAGGCGGGCGTCGGTCTCGTCCTGGGCATTGCGGCGGTGGTCGCGGTGGCGCTGGGCGCGAGCTACGGGCTCTGCCGCGGGCTCGGCCTGCCCAAGCGCATGGCGGTCCTGGTGGCCTGCGGCAATTCCATCTGCGGCAACTCGGCCATCGCGGCTGTGGCCCCGGTCATCGGGGCAAGGCCCGAGGATGTGGCCTCCTCCATCGCATTCACGGCGGTTCTCGGGGTGATCGTGGTGCTGGCCCTGCCCCTGCTGGCGCCGGCCCTCGACCTCACGCTCACCCAATACGGGGTGCTGGCGGGGCTCACCGTCTATGCGGTGCCGCAGGTGCTCGCCGCCACCATCCCGGTGGGGATCGCAAGCGCGCAGATCGGCACCCTGGTGAAGCTCGTGCGCGTGCTGATGCTGGGGCCGGTGGTGATCCTCCTGTCGATCCTGGCGGGCCGCCGCTCGCAGGCGGGGCCTGGCCTTTCCCTCAACCGGCTGGTGCCCTGGTTCATCGTCGGTTTCCTGGGCCTGGCGCTGCTGCGCTCCCTCGGCCTCATCCCCGATGCGATCCTGAAGGCCGTTCTTCCCGCCGCCACCCTGCTCACGGTCGTGGCCATGGCGGCGCTGGGCCTCGGGGTCGACCTGAAGGTCCTGGGCCGGGTCGGCGGGCGGGTGACCCTGGCCGTGACCCTCTCGCTCCTGGTGCTCATGGGCATCAGCCTGGGGCTGATCCGGCTGCTCGGGGTGGCGTGAGGGTTCGACGGCCCCGGCCTTGCCCAAGATGGGCTTTGCTGGCGCCAACACCCCCACCC
>DATHAU010000379.1:0-2674 GCA_035296545.1 Microvirga sp. | reverse complement strand
CAGCTCCGCCGCCAGGAGGAAGCCCGTCTCGTCCCGGCCGATGGTGAAGAGGTGGTAGCCTGCCTTGTGGGTGAGGGTTCCGCCGCGGGCGGAGGCCGACGGGGCTCCGATCACCGGAACCGGCCCCCGGGGGCCGTCGAGATGGGCGAGCGACCCCACATGGTTGTGCCCGTGCAGGATGAGCTCCGCGCCGACCCGGCCGATCATGGCCTCGAACCGGGGCGCGTCCGTGAGATTGCGGCCGGCTTCCGCGCCGCCCACATGGGGCGGGTGGTGGATGAGCACGACCCGGAAGCAGGACGGGTCGCGGCCCAGCTCCGCCAGCATGGCCTCCGCGGCCCTGGTCTGCTTCGCGCCCACCCGCCCGGTGGCCACGAAGGGAAGGGTGGGAATGGCCGACGACAGGCCCAGGATGGCCACGGGGCCGTAGCGGCGCAGGAACGGGAAGGCGGCCTCGGTCCCGTCGTCGCCCCGGGTCCAGGGGCCGATCACCTTCAGGAGGCCTTCGAGGGAGCCGCGCACATAGGCGTCGTGGTTGCCGGGCACGAAGGTGACCCGGGCCGGGTCCCCCAGGGCCTCCAGGAACACCCGGGAGGTCTTCCACTCGTCGGGCAGGCCGATGTTGCAGGTGTCCCCGGTGCAGGTGATGTGGTCGGGCCTCTGGGCATGGATGTCGGCGACCAGGAGCGCCAGCAGCTCCATGTCGTGCATATCCTCCCGGCGGCGGTGCCAGTTGTACCAGCCGGTGAGGCGCTTGCTGAGGAGCTGCTTCAGGCGCGGGCGCGGCAGCGGTCCCACATGCGGGTCGGTCAGATGTGCAATTCGGAACATGGCGGCCCGTTCAGGTGGCTCTGCGACAGTTCTCCCGAAGCCCCGGCGCCGTCAAGCGGCGGCGGAGCGCCGCGGCCCGGCGGGGGACGCCGCCGGCAATCCCCGGTCAATGGGCCTCCGGGATGCAGGTTCCCCAAAACGGGAAAGGCCGCCCCCTGGATCATCCAGGAGGCGGCCCGCAGTCATGTGGTCTTGATCGCTTCGAGGCGATCCGCGGCCGGTCAGTACTGGGCGCCGAGGATCAGGGTCGAGTAGATCGCATGGTCCTCGAGGTCGAGGGCCGGGGACCAGGCGAAGCGGGCGCTGCGGTTGAGATAGGAGAGGATCAGGGAGATGAACATGGGGAATGCCTTTTGCTGAGAATGTGTTAGACCCAGCTACGGCAAAGGTCACGCGCCCATGTGAGGGATCAGCCATGCGTTTGATGAATGAGCCCGTTCATGCTTCGGTAAGGGCGCCGTGATCACCTCCTTCCATGTCTGCTCCGATGTCTGCTCCGATGCCTGACGACCGCAAGTCCGGACCGTCCTCCCGCCTGGTCGGCTGGGGGCTTCACACCTATTGGCGCTTCGCCCGGGGCATGACGCTCGGGGTGCGGGCGGCGGTGCTCGACCGGCAGGGGAGGGTCTTCCTCATCCGGCACACCTATGTTCCGGGCTGGCACCTTCCGGGCGGCGGCGTGGAGACCGGGGAGACGGCCCTGGAGGCCCTCTCCCGCGAATTGCAGGAGGAAGCCTGCATCGCCATCGACGAGCCGCCGCAGCTCGCGGGGGTCTATTTCAACAACCGCATCTCCCGGCGCGACCACGTGCTGGTCTACGTGATCAGGCATTTCACCGTGCTGGGGGCAAAGCAGCCCGACCGGGAAATCGCGGAAGCCGGGTTCTTCCCCCTCGACGCCCTTCCCGAGGGCACCACAGGGGCGACCCGCCGCCGGCTGGCGGAGATTCTCGACGGGCAGCCCCCGGCGGCGATCTGGTGAGATTGCGCCCCGTGGCGGACGCTGCTATGGCCAGAAGCGCTTGAGGAAACCCCAGAGCCCATGAGCACCGCACGGATTCTGCGACGACGACACGGCTGACGCCTCCGTCCGCCACCTTCGTTCGTCGCTTTCACGCGAGTCCGTCCATGACCGAGCTCTCCCTGATCATCCGCGCCGAGCAGCCCATCGACGCCGAGCCCATCGAGCGCCTGCACGAGCGCGCCTTCGGCCCGGGCCGTTTCGCCCGCACCGCCTCCCGCCTGCGGGAAGGGGCGCCCCACATCCTCGACCTCTCCTTCACGGCCCTCGTGGGCACCCTGCTGGTGGGCTCCGTGCGCCTCACCCCCGTGATGGCCGGCGAGGAGCCCGCCCTGATCCTGGGGCCGCTCACGGTGGAGCCCGCCTTCGAGAGCCGCGGCATCGGGGCGGCCCTCATGAGCCGCTCCCTGGAGGCCGCCAGGGCCAAGGGCCATGGCCTCATGCTGCTGGTGGGCGACGAGCCCTACTACAGCCGCTTCGGCTTCAAGCGCATCCCGCCCCAGCACCTGCAGCTCCCGGGACCCGTGGACCCGGCCCGCTTCCTGGCCTGCGAGCTGACGGAGGGCGCGCTCGCCCGCGCCAGGGGCCTGGTGAGCGCGTTGCCGAGGGCGTAGCGCGAGGGTGAATGCCTTCTGCGGGACTGCGTCCCGACCCTCCGCTTCGCTCCGGCCGAATGACACGGCGGTTGTGACTGGGTGTCATCCCCGGCGAGCCCAAGGCGAGGGAAGGGGATCCATTTGACACAGGCGCGACCGGCTCTCCTCCCCACTCATCTCAGGCAGGCCTGAGATGAGCTTCATGATGCGCAAGTCGGCGCTGAGC
>DATHAU010000378.1:0-18179 GCA_035296545.1 Microvirga sp. | reverse complement strand
CGGATCGACGTCGAGGGCGCTGCGTGGACGGTCCCGGGATTTCGTCGTGGCATGCTTGCCTGTCATGGGATCGCTCCGTGTTTTCACGGGGCGGATCAACGGCAGGGGCGGAGCCTCGTTCCGGATCGCGGGAGGCGGTTCGCAAAAAGCTTTCACTTGACAAAAAGCCTTAAAAAACCGCACGTCGCCGTTCCCGATGGCGTCCCCTCTTTTGCTCTTTCGAGTCCCCGCATGTCCAAGACCGTGTCGCCGCTTGCGCCCAAGCTGTTTCCAGCGCTTCCCTCCCTCGAGGGCGTGAGGATCGCGACCGCCGAGGCGGGCATCCGCTACAAGAACCGCACGGACGTTCTCTATGTGACCCTGCCCAAGGACACGGCGGTGGCGGGCGTCTTCACCCGCTCGAAATGCCCCTCGGCCCCCGTGGACTGGTGCCGCAAGAATCTCGCCAAGGGCGTCGCCCGGGCCCTGGTGGTGAATTCCGGCAACGCCAATGCGTTCACCGGGCGAAAAGGGGCGGAGGCGGTGAAGCTCACCGCCGACATCGCCGCCGAGGCCGCGGGCTGCCGGGCCTCCCAGGTGTTCATTGCCTCCACCGGCGTGATCGGCGAGCCCCTAGACGCGACCAAGTTCCAGGGCGTGCTGGAAGCCTGCGAGCGCAAGGCGAAGCCCAATGCCTGGCTCGACGCCGCCAGGGCCATCATGACCACCGACACCTTTCCGAAGGTGGCGACCCGCACGGCCCTGCTCGGCGGCGTCGAGGTGACCCTCAACGGCATCGCCAAGGGCGCGGGCATGATCGCGCCCGACATGGCCACCATGCTGTCCTTCGTCTTCACCGATGCGCCCATCGCGGCGCCCGTGCTTCAGGCCCTCCTCCGGAAAGGGGCCGACCGGAGCTTCAACTGCGTGACCGTGGACAGCGACACCTCCACGTCCGACACGCTGCTGTTCTTCGCCACCGGCACCGCCGCCCGGAACGGCGCGCCCGCCATCTCGCTGCCCAGCGACCGCCGCCTGAAGGAGTTCCGCGGCGCCCTGGAGGGCCTGCTCTGCGACCTCGCCCAGCAGGTCGCCCGCGACGGCGAAGGCGCCCGCAAGCTCGTGACCGTGAAGGTGACGGGCGCCACCGGCGCCACCTCGGCCAAGCGCATCGCCATGGCGATCGCCAACTCGCCCCTCGTGAAGACCGCGGTGGCCGGCGAGGACGCCAATTGGGGCCGGGTGGTCATGGCGGTGGGCAAGGCGGGCGAGCCCGCCGAGCGCGACAAGCTCGCCATCTGCTTCGGCGACATCCGCGTGGCGGTCAAAGGCGCGCGGGACCCGAACTACGACGAGGCCAGGACCTCCGCCTACATGAAGGGCGACGAGATCACGATCCGGGTCGATCTCGGCCTGGGCAGAGGCGAGGCCACCATGTGGACCTGCGACCTCACCAAGGCCTATGTGGAGATCAACGGCGACTACCGGAGCTGATCCGCGTCACGGAACCACGGTGATCCGGCGCTTGATGGTCACCCGCATGGGGCCGCCGTACTGGTTCTTTCCGATGAAGGCATAGGCGAATTCGTCGGGCCCCTGGTAGCCCGGCTTGGCGATGTAATAGGCCTTCGCGCCTTGCACGCCCGCAGTGCCGACCCTGGGTTTCTGGGTGATCACCGTTTCTTGGATGACCCCTGAAATCCCGCTGATCGAGAAGCGGCAGCCCTTGCCGGACTTGACCGTATACTCGCCTTCGACCTCAGCCATGGTGGAATTGAACGTCAAGGGAGGGCCGGAGCAGTTCTGCGCCTGAGCGGCGCTGACGGAAAGACCGCAGGCAAGGGCGGCAAGAGCCGAGATTGAGAAGGTTTTGATCATCATGGCCTTTTGGTTCCTGTCCTGACGTTTTCGCCGGACCGAGCCTGTCCGGGGAGCCGGGGCTTCCCCGAACGATGCATCGTCCAGGAGAATTTTCTTAGAACGCCAATACTGTTTCAAAAGTTCATTTGCCGAGGGTAGCGTGCCGGGGAAGGAACCGGGTTCGCTTGTGCCTGGAAGCAGGTTATGAGAGCTGTTGCGATCCGATCCCCACCTGCTGACGGCCCCAAATCCGTGCCCCCTCTCAAGCTCACCCTCGTCGTCGCCGTCGCGCTCATCGACGCGGACAACCGCATCCTTCTGGCGCAGCGCCCGGAGGGAAAGCAGCTCGCCGGCCTGTGGGAGTTTCCCGGCGGCAAGGTGGAGGCGGGCGAACGGCCCGAGGAGACGCTGATCCGCGAGCTGCGGGAGGAGCTCGGCATCCAGGTGAAGGAGCCGTGCCTCGCGCCGCTGACCTTCGCCAGCCACGCCTACGAGGCCTTCCACCTTCTCATGCCGCTCTATGTCTGCCGCCGCTGGGAGGGCTTCGTGCAGCCCCTGGAGGGGCAGGCCCTGAAATGGGTGAGGCCCGGGGACCTGCGCGCCTATCCCATGCCCCCGGCGGACGAGCCGCTGATCCCGTTCCTCACCGATCTCCTCGGGTTCTGAGCCCATCATGACAACCACCCAAGCGGGCGCGCGCCTTGCGGACCCCGCCCCGACGCCCGGCTTCATCGTCTCCCGGCTTCTCGCCTGCTCGATCCTGTGGGCGAGCAGCTTCCTGTTCATCAAGCTGAGCGGCGACCTCAACCCCTTCGTGCTGGCGGCCGCCCGCGGCCTCATCGGCGCGGCATCCCTGGCGCTGTGGTTCGCGGCTCTGGGAAAGAGCATCCTGCCCCAGCGCCATGAATGGCGGATCTGGGCCATCCTCGGCACCTTCAACGGCTGGCTGCCCAACGTGCTCCTCGCCTATGCGCTTACCCAGATCACCACGGCCACCGCGGCCATGATCCAGGCCTCCTCCCCGCTCATCGTCGCCCTGCTGTCCCATGCCCTCTTCGCCGAGGAGCGGTTGACGCCGCGCCGCCTGGTCGGGGTCGTGGTGGGCTTTGCCGGGATGGGCATCCTCATCGGCCCCGCGGCCCTGCCGGGCGGAGTCAGCACCACGGGCGTGCTCACCATGCTGGCCATCGCCTGCAGCTACGCCGTCGCCAACGTCTATGTCCGAACCGTGAAGCAGGCCGAGCCCGCACGCCTCGCCCTCGGACAGCAGATCTGCTCGGGGTTTGCCGCGACGACGCTGGCCCTGGTTCTGGCGGGGCCTTCGGCCTTCATGCCCGTTCCGGCGCACCTCCCGCCGCTGATCGCGCTCGGCGCCGCCGCCACGGCCCTGCCGGTGGTCCTGTTCATGACGCTGATCCGCCGCGCCGGCCCGACCCGCGCATCGATGGTGGGCTACCTGATGCCGGTCTGGACCGCCGTCCTGGCGGTGCTGTTCTTAGGGGAGACCATCGGGCTCCGGGAGGTTCTCGGCGGCGCGGTGGTGCTCGCGGGCGTCGCCCTGGTGTCCTTCACCGGCCGCCTGCGGGCATCCCGCTAAACGGTGAATTCCTCGATGGCGTCCACCTTGTTGGGATAGAAGGCCACGTGCCCGGCGATTCCTCCGACGGACCGATAGGGCTCCTCGTAGCTCCAGGCGGCGTTCTCCCGCACCAGCCCGCCCCCGCTGACGGTGAAGTGCACCGCATCGCCCTTGTAGGGGCAATGGGTCCGGTGCCGGGTGGCGTCCAGCAGGTCCATGCGAACGTCCCCCCGGGGGATGTAGAGCACCGGCGGGAGCCTGGCCTCCTGAAGGGTCAGGGCTTCGGTGGTCTCCGCCACGATGAAGCCGCCGAGCATCACCCGGATGCGGCGCGGATTCGGCGTGACCGTGATGGGATGATCCGGCCCGGGCTCTTTCATGACGATCTCCAGAACATGTCCCAGGAGCAAGTAGAGCGGCCCCCTCGCGGCCCAAGAGGTTGATCGGTGCAAAGTGAGGATCACTCCCTGCCGGGGTCCCGCGGCGGGTCCGCCTTCGCGCCAAGCGCATCGGCCAGGCGCATCTTGGCGGAGCCGGGGCGCAGGGGCTTCTGCTGGCTCTCGTGGGGGGCCCAGCCGGAGAGCCAGACGATCTCGAAGGTGGCCCGCACCCGGCCGTCCGGATCGGCGAAGCGCTCCGCATAGATGTCCGCCGCCCGCAGCAGGGTCGCCCGGCGCAGGGGGGTCTTCCTTCGGTCGTTCAGGGCGTTCGTGAGGCCCATGCGGCGCAGGTCTTGCATGAGGGCGAAGGGGCTGGCGTAGCGCACGCGAAAAATATCGGAATCCGTCACCGGCAGGGCAAAGCCCGCCCGCTGGAGCAGGCCCCCGAGGTCGCGCAGGTCCGCGAAGGGAGCCACGCGGGGGCTCGCGCCGCCCTCGAGCTCGCCCTCGGCCTGGGCGAAGGCCTGGCGCAGCTCGGCAAGCGTGCCGCCGCCGAGCAGGGCGGCCATGAGCAGGCCGTCCGGCTTGAGGGCGCGGCGGATCTGGATCAGGGCGCCGGGCAGGTCGTTCACCCCCTGCAGGGCAAGAAGCGACACCGCCAGATCGAAGGCCTCGCCCCCGAACGGCAGGCGCTCCTCGTCCCCGAGGACGCCGCCGGGCTCCGGGACGGAGGAAAGGCGCACCACGGTGCCGGCCCGCCCGCTCCGGCGCAGGGCCTCGGCGGCGGCGGGCGTGGGCGTTCCCACGTCGAGCGCCAGGGGAAAGGGCCGCAGCACCGCGGCGAGCCGCTCCTCCAGGTCCTCCACGGCCCGGTCGAGGAGAAAACCCGCATACCCTTGAGCGAGCGCCCGCGACAGGCGGCGGCGGACGAGAGGACGGTCGAAAACCAGAGGTGTGCTCATCAGGCGCTCGATATGGCGTGGGACGGCAGCGGGGCCAAGGGTCTTTCGAGAGCCATCGCCTCCCGGCGCAGGGCATGTCAGGCGCTGCCCCCTTTCCCCTCCCCCTTGCGGGGAGGAGAAAGGGGTGGGGGGTAGTGCAGCCGGGTGAGGCGATCAGAGCATCAGGTGCTCTTCACCTCTCCCTGAGGGAGAGGTGGGTGCGTGGTATCAGCCTTCAGGGTTTTGACTCGATAGTGGGAGCTTTGACCCTGAGACCCCCACCTCCACCTCCTCCCCGCAAGGGGGAGGAGAGCCGGTCGCGCAGGCCCGGGTTGGCCGAGATCCCTCTCCTCCAAAAGCCTGTAGCGCCTTTCCGGACCCGTTCGGCTAAGCTTGACCCATGAACACGCCTCTCCAAGCCAAGCGGGGCCGGCTGAACTCCCGTGTCCGTCAGGGCGCCCGGGAGACCTGGCGCTTTGCCCTCGGGCTGGTCTATCCCCCCGCCTGCATCGCCTGCCAGGCGGCCACGGGGGAGCCTCATGCGCTCTGCGCCTCCTGCTGGTCCGGCATCCGCTTCATCGAGCGGCCCTATTGCGAGCGGCTGGGGACGCCTTTTGCCGTGGACCTGGGCCAACCGCTGCTCTCCCCCGCCGCCATCGCCGATCCGCCGGTCTTCGGGCGCGCCCGGGCCGTGGCCGAGTACGACGGGACGGCGAGCGCCCTGGTGCACCGGCTCAAATACGGCGACCGGCCCGAACTCGCCCGGGCCCTGGGCCGGATGATGGCCCGCGCCGGGGCGGAGCTCCTGGCGGAGGCGGACATGATCGTGCCCGTCCCCCTCCACCGCTGGCGGCTGTGGCGGCGGCGCTTCAACCAGGCCATGGCCCTGGCCCGGGTGGTCGCGGCGGAGAGCGGCGCGCCCTGCGATCCGTTTCTCCTCGCCCGGATCAAGCATACCCGCCGGCAGGTCGGGCTCACCAGGACGCAGCGGCAGGAGAACCTGCAGGGCGCGTTCCGGGTCCCCGCCGAGGCCAGGGCGCGGCTGAAGGGCAGGCGCGTCCTGCTGATCGACGACGTGCTGACCACGGGCTCGACGGCCAATGCCGCCGCACGCGCCCTCCTGCGGGGCGGAGCAGCCTCCGTGGACGTTCTCGCCTTCGCGAGAGTTGTGACAGACGCCTGAGTCTTCCTATATCTTGCCTGCCACGGAGATTTGCCCATCATGCCGTCCATCACGATCTACACGAAAGGCTGGTGCCCCTATTGCGGCGCGGCCAAGAAGCTTCTCGACGAGAAGGGCGCCGCCTTTACCGAGATCGACATCGAGAAGCAGCCCGAGGCCCGGGCGGAGATGATCCGGAAGGCCGGCGGCCGCTCCACGGTGCCGCAGATCTTCATCGGCGAGCGCCATGTGGGCGGCTGCGACGACCTCTACGCCCTTGATGACAAGGGCCAGCTTGAGCCTCTCTTGCAGGCCTGACGGAGAACGAATTCCATGAACCCGACCCGCTTCACAGCCGCCTGCATCCAGATGCGCTCCGGGCGCGACGTCCTGAAGAACCGCGACGACGCGGTGGCCCTCATCCGCGAGGCCGCATCCCAGGGCGCGGATTTCGCCCAGACGCCGGAGATGACCTCGCTGGTCTGCCGGGATCGGGCCGAATTGTTCACCAAGGTCGGCGCCGAGGCGCAGGACCCGGTCCTCGCGGCCCTGCGCGAGGTGGCGCGGGAGCGCGGCCTCACGGTGCATCTCGGCTCCATCGCCGTGAAGGACGGCGACAAGGTCGCCAACCGCTCCTTCCTCATCGGCCAGGATGGGGAAGTCGTCGCCTCCTACGACAAGATCCACCTCTATGACGTGGACCTGCCCAATGGCGAGAGCTGGCGGGAATCGGCCACCTATACGGGCGGCGGCCGGGCGGTTCTGGCGGAGACGCCCTGGGGCTTTCTCGGCATGACCATCTGCTACGACGTGCGCTTTGCCGCCCTCTACAAGGCGCTGGCGGAGAACGGCGCGGCCTTCCTGTCGGCTCCGGCCGCCTTCACCCGGCAGACCGGCGAGGCCCATTGGCATGTGCTCCACCGGGCGCGGGCCATCGAGACCGGCTCCTTCATGATCTCCGCCGCTCAAGGAGGGCTTCATGAGGACGGGCGCGAGACCTTCGGCCATTCCCTCATCGTCGACCCCTGGGGCCGGGTGCTGGCGGAAGGCGGCACGGAGCCGGGCGTGGTCCTGGCCGAGATCGACGTGGGTCTCGTGGCGGATGCGCGGGGCCGGATTCCCACCCTGAAGAACGCCCGCTCCTTCACGGTGGAGACCATCTCGGCCGCGACGCCGTTGCGGCGGGCGGCCAATGCCTGAAGCCTTGGCCGCGACGCGCCCGATCCCCATCTTGAGAAGGACATGATCAAGTACGCCCTGGCCTGCGAGCAGGCCCACGAGTTCGAGAGCTGGTTTCCCTCAAGCGAAGCGTTCGAAACGCAGCGCAAGCGCGGCTTCGTGACCTGCCCCTATTGCAACTCGGCCAGGGTCGAGAAGCAGATCATGGCGCCCTCGGTCGCCCGCAAGGACAAGCTGCCAGACGCTCCGGTGCCGGGCCCCCAGCCGGTCGCCGTTCTCTCGGACAGGGAACAGGAGATCCGCGCGGCCCTGCGGGCCCTGCGCGACCACGTGATGAAGAACGCCGAGAATGTCGGCAAGGGCTTCGTGGAAGAAGCCCGGAAGATGCATTACGGTGAAGCGGAAGAGCGTTCCATCTACGGCGAGGCCGATCTGGCGGAGGCCCGGGCGCTGCTGGAGGAAGGCATCGACGTGCTGCCGCTGCCGGTGGTTCCGGACGACAGGAACTAGGGCTGCGGCATGAGCCCGAATCTCATGGCGGCAGTCGAGGGATGCTACCGGGTCTTTGCGGAATACGGCAAAAGCTCCGACCTCGACTTCGCGGCCCAGGTCGGCATGAGGGAGGCGGAGCGCATCCGCATGAAGCGGGACATCATGACGAGCCCGCTGCGCACGCTGACACCGGACTTGGCTTTCGCATATATCGACTCCATCGATGCGGCTCATTATGACGGCGGCTATCGAGCAGACGAGTTTCGCTACTTCCTCCCAAGGGCTCTCGAACTCATTGCCGCGAAGGCGCCCGGAAGCGGTTGGGCCCTGGAGTGCATCATGCGGGCTCTGAGCCGGGCCAATGCCAGGCAGCTTTGGCCTGCCCCTGAGATCGAGGCCGTCGATCGTCTCGTGAGCCTGCTCGACGACGACCTCCTCTGGGGGGTTTCGGATATCCGAGCCTGCCCTCCATCGGTTCCTCAGGACTGAGGCGGAGCGGCGTTTGGCGGTTTTCTTCACCAGCGACACCCATTTCGGCGATCCGCGCGTGCTGCGGATCGACAAGCGTCCGTTCAAGACGATCCCCGAGCACGACGAGGCGCTGATCGCCCATTGGAACGGGACCGTCTCGGCCGAGGACGAGGTCTGGCACCTGGGGGATTTCGCCCTGCATGTGCGCCCGGAGCGGATCGACGAGCTGCTCGGCCGGCTCAATGGCCGCAAGCATCTGATCACCGGCAACAACGACGGCGCGGCGACGCTTGCGGCGAAGGGCTGGGAGAGCGTGCAGGCCTATGCCGAGCTTCACCTGGAGGGCCATGCGGTGGTCATGTGCCATTACGCCTTCCGCACCTGGAAGAACATGGGCCGCGGCTGGATCGACCTGCACGGCCATTCCCACGGCAGGCTTAAAGCCCAGACCCGCCAATACGACGTGGGCGTGGACGCCTGGGACTATCGCCCGGTCACCCTTGAGACGGTGCTGGCTGCGAGGCGTCGCCGGACGCCCGCTCCAAGCGCCTGATCCGGCAGAGTTGCTCCCGGTTTTGTCATCGCAGGCCAGGCATTGAGCGCTTTATTCCTGAACCATTCGCCTTATGACCGGTTCTGGTCATAGGGGACAAGCATGGATCAAGGCACAGGCGAGGTCAGGCCGGGGCGACGCATCTCATTGATGCGGCGCTTCTTCAACAACGAAGCCTCCAGCGGCATCATCCTGATGGCCGTGACGGTGGTGGCTCTCTCGGTGGCCAACTCGCCCCTGGCCGACGCCTATTTCGCCGTTCTGAAAACCTATGTTTTCGGCCTGAGCGTGCTCCACTGGATCAACGACGCCCTCATGGCGGTGTTCTTTCTGCTGGTGGGCCTGGAGATCAAGCGCGAGATGCTGGACGGCCAGCTCTCCACATGGCCCCGCCGGGTCCTGCCCGGCGTCGCGGCCCTGGGCGGCATGGTGGTGCCGGCCCTGGTCTATCTCGCCTTCACCTGGAGCGAGCCGAACCTTCGTTCCGGATGGGCGATTCCGGCGGCCACCGACATCGCCTTCGCGCTGGGGGTTCTGGCGATCCTCGGCTCGCGGGTGCCCCCCTCCCTCAAGATCTTCCTCACGGCGCTGGCCATTCTCGACGATCTCGGCGCGATCATCATCATCGCGATCTTCTATACGAGCGAGCTCTCCCTGCCGATGCTGGGGGCGGCGGCCCTCTGCCTTGCCGTTCTCGTGGCCTTCAACCGCTCCGGCGTCACGGCGCTCCTGCCCTACCTGGCCCTGGGGGCGGTCCTGTGGTTCTTCGTCCTCAAGTCGGGCATCCACGCCACGCTCGCGGGCGTGGCGCTCGCCCTGACCATCCCGCTCCAGGCCCATCCGAAGGAGACCAGGGCGGAGGATGCGCCCCTCCACCGGCTCGAACATGCCCTCCACGGATGGGTCGCCTTTGCCGTCATCCCGATCTTCGGCTTCGCCAATGCGGGCGTGTCCCTGTCGGGGCTGACCCCCGATGCGCTCCTGAGCCCCCTGCCCCTGGGCATCGCCCTCGGCCTGTTCCTGGGCAAGCAGATCGGCGTCTATGCCTTTGCCTGGGCGGCGATGCATTTCGGCTACGCCGACGTTCCGGCCGGCGCGACCCGGGCCCAGTGCTACGGGGTGGCGCTCCTGTGCGGCATCGGCTTCACCATGAGCCTGTTCATCGGGGCGCTGGCCTTCCCGGGCCAGCCGGAGCTGGGCGACGCCACCAAGATCGGGGTGCTCATGGGCTCGGTCCTCTCCGCGCTGGCCGGCTGGCTCGTGCTGCGCCTCGCCCCGCGGGAGAGGCTTCAGCCCCGCGAGGCCACCAGCATGTAGTTGACCGCCGTATCCCCCGAAAGCGACCAGCTGTCCCGCAGGGGATTGTAGACCACCCCCTTGAGGTCGCTGACGGCAAAGCCTGCCCGCCCGATGGCGGAGGTCAGCTCGTCCGGGGTGACGAACCGGTCCCATTCGTGGGTGCCCTTGGGCAGCCAGCCCAGCACGTATTCCGCCCCCACGATGGCGAGCGCGAAGGAGCGCAGGGTCCGGTTGATGGTCGCCATGGCCAGGCAGCCGCCGGGCTTCACGGCCCCGGCGCAGGCCTTCACGAAGGCCTGCACGTCGGCCACGTGCTCCACCACCTCCATGGCCAGCACCATGTCGAAGGCCTCTCCCCTGGCCGCCACGGCCTCCACGGTCTCGCTGCGGTAATCCACGGGCACCCCGGCCTGCTCCGCATGGAGCCTGGCGACGGAGACGTTGGTGGGAGCGGGGTCGAGCCCCGTCACCGTGGCCCCGAGCCGGGCGAGCGGCTCCGACAGCACGCCCCCGCCGCAGCCCACGTCCAGGATCGCGAGGCCTTCAAGCGAGCGGGCGGAGCGCGGGTCGCGGCCGAAGCGGCGGCAGGCCTCGTCGCGGATATAGGCCAGCCGGACCGGGTTGAACCGGTGCAGCACCTTCATGGGCCCGTTCGGGTCCCACCAGGTCTGGGCGATCCCCTCGAAGCGGGCGACCTCGGCCGGGTCGATGGTGGATGCGCCGTCGGTCATGAAAAGGCGATTCCCTTGGATGAAGAAACGATTCCGTGCGTTGACAGGGCGCAGCCCTGCCGTCATGTATACGCGCCTTTTCGCGGTCGCGGGGGCAAATTCCACTCCTGATCCTCAACGGCCTTCCCTGCCCATGCCCCGTCTTGTCATGAAGTTCGGCGGTACGTCCGTCGCCACGGTAGAGCGCATCCGCAATGTGGCGCGGCATGTGAAACGCGAGGTCGAGGCGGGATACGACGTGGCCGTGGTGGTCTCGGCCATGTCTGGCAAGACCAACGAGCTCGTGGGCTGGGTCAAGGAGGCCTCCGCCCTCTACGACTCCAGGGAATACGACGTGGTGGTCGCCTCCGGCGAGCAGGTGACCTCCGGCCTTCTGGCCATCGCGCTTCAGGAAATGGGCCTGAGGGCCCGCTCCTGGCAGGGCTGGCAGATCCCGATCCAGACCTCGGACGCCCACGGTTCGGCGCGGATCGCCGCCATCGACGGCACGGGCATCCTCGACGGCTTCGCCCGGGACCGGGAGGTGGCCGTGGTGTCGGGCTTCCAGGGCATGCACCAGCCGTCCCGGCGCATCACGACCCTGGGCCGCGGCGGCTCGGACACCAGCGCCGTGGCGCTCGCCGCCGCCATCCAGGCGGAGCGCTGCGACATCTATACGGACGTGGACGGGGTCTACACCACCGACCCCCGCATCGTGTCCAAGGCCCGCCGCCTGGACCGGGTTTCCTACGAGGAGATGCTGGAAATGGCCTCGCTCGGGGCCAAGGTGCTCCAGGTGCGCTCGGTGGAGCTCGCCATGATGCACCGGGTCCCGACCTATGTGCGCTCCAGCTTCGACGATCCCGCCGACCCCAAGCTCGGCACCCTCATCTGCGACGAGGAAGACATCATGGAACAGCAGGTTGTCACGGGCATCGCCTATTCCCGGGACGAGGCCCAGATCACGCTGCGCAACGTGGCGGACAAGCCCGGCGTCGCCGCATCCATCTTCGTGCCCCTGGCCGAGGCCAACATCAACGTGGACATGATCATCCAGGTGGTGTCCGACAACACCACCACCACGGACCTCACCTTCACGGTGCCGGCCGCCGATTACGAGCGGGCCTGCGCCGTTCTCAACGCCCACAAGCGCGACATCGAGTTCAGGGACCTCCAGGGCGCCACCGACGTTGTGAAGGTCTCGGCCATCGGCGTGGGCATGCGCAGCCATGCGGGCGTGGCGGCCAAGGCCTTCAAGGCGCTGGCCGACAAGGGCATCAACATCCGGGCCATCACCACCTCGGAAATTAAATTCTCGGTTCTCATCGACTCCGCCTATACGGAGCTTGCCGTTCGCACGCTCCACTCGTTATACGGCCTTGATAAAGCCTGATTGACGGCAGGTCACTGGGGCTGCGACACTTGATTTGAACGCCGCCGGCTCAGCCTTGTCGGCCAAGAAGGACGGGAACTGGTAAGCTCATGCCTAGCGCTCCCGGCGGTCCGCGCCTTCTGCTGCGCCGCCTCCGCGAGATCATGGCGGAGCCGGTCGGGGCGCAGGACCGCCTCGACAAGATCGTGATCCTGATCGCCGCCAACATGGTGGCGGAGGTGTGCTCCGTCTACGTGATGCGCGGCGACGGGGTTCTCGAGCTGTTCGCCACCGAGGGCCTGAACCGGGAGGCCGTCCACCTCACCACCATGCGCTCGGGCGAAGGCCTCGTGGGCCTCATCGCCTCCACGGCGGAGCCCCTGTCCCTTTCCGACGCCCAAACCCACCCGGCCTATTCCTACAAGCCCGAGACGGGCGAGGAGGTCTACCACGCCTTCCTGGGCGTGCCGCTGCTGCGCGCCGGCAACACGCTCGGGGTCCTGGTCGTCCAGAACCGCACCTACCGGGTCTATACGGAAGAGGAGATGGAGGCGCTCCAGACCACCGCCATGGTGCTGGCCGAGATGATCGCCACGGGCGAGCTTCAGGCGCTGGCCCCGGTGGAGACCGGCATTGCGCTGCGCCGCCCGCTCTACCAGAAGGGCATTTCCCTGGCGGAGGGCGTCGGCCTCGGCCATGTGGTCCTCCACGAGCCGCGGGTGGTGGTCAAGAACCTCATCGCCGAGAACGTGGACGCGGAGATCAAGCGCCTCGATGCGGCCATCGGCGAGGTGCGCACCTCCATCGACCAGCTGATCGAGCGCGGCGACGTGGCCCATCACGGGGAGCACCGGGAGGTTCTGGAGACCTTCCGCATGTTCGCCCACGACCAGGGCTGGCTCCGGCGCATGCGCGAGGCGGTGACCTCCGGCCTGACCGCGGAGGCGGCGGTGGAGCGGGTGCAGTCCGACAACCGCGCCCGGATGCTGCGCCAGACCGACCCCTACCTGCGCGAGCGCCTGCACGATCTCGACGATCTCGCCAACCGCCTGCTCCATCGCCTGGTCGGCCGCGACCTGGTGGCCGAGCGCGGCGCCCTGCCCGACAACGCCATCATCGTGGCCCGCTCCATGGGCCCGGCGGCCCTGCTGGACTACGACCGCTCGCGCCTGCGCGGCCTCGTGCTCGAAGAAGGGGGCCCCACGAGCCATATCGCCATCGTGGCCCGGGCCCTCGGGATCCCCGCCGTGGGCGAGGTGGCCAACGCCACCTCCCTCACCGAGCCGGGGGACCCCATCATCGTGGACGGGGCGGCGGGCGACGTGCAGATCAGGCCGAGCTCCGACGTGGAGGCGGCCTATGCCGAGAAGGCGCGGCTTCGGGCCAGGCGCCAGGAGCAGTACCTCAAGCTGCGGGACGTGCCCTCCGTCACCAAGGACGGGGTCGAGATCACCCTTCAGCTCAATGCAGGCCTCCTGGTGGACCTGCCCCACCTGGCCGAGACCGGGGCGGCGGGCGTCGGCCTGTTCCGCACGGAACTGCAGTTCATGATCGCCGAGCGGATGCCCTCGGGCTCCGAGCAGCAGGCGCTCTACAGCGCCGTGTTCGCCGAGACCGGCGACAAGCCCGTCACCTTCCGCACCCTGGATATCGGCGGCGACAAGATCCTGCCCTACATGCAGTCCGTCGAGGAGGAGAACCCGGCCTTGGGGTGGCGGGCCATCCGCATCGGCCTCGACCGGCCGGGCCTCCTGCGCGCCCAGGTGCGGGCGCTGCTGAAGGCCGCCAGCGGGCGGCCCCTGAAGCTCATGTTCCCCATGGTGGCCACCTGCGACGAGTTCGAGCGGGCCAAGAAGGTGGTCGAGCGGGAGAAGAACTATCTCTCCGCCCACGGCCACCCCCTGCCGTCCGACCTGAAGCTCGGCGTCATGCTGGAGGTGCCGTCCCTCCTGTTCCAGCTCAAGGAAATCTGCGAGAGCGCCGATTTCGTCTCTATCGGCACCAACGACCTGATGCAGTTCCTCTTCGCGGTCGACCGGGAGAACCGGCGCGTGGCGGACCGCTTCGACCCCTTGAGCGCCCCCATGCTGCGGGCCCTGAGCCTCGTGGCCGAGCAGGCGCGGGCCTCCAACTGCCAGGCGACCATCTGCGGCGAGATCGGCGGGCGTCCCCTCGAGGCCATGGCCCTGATCGGCCTGGGCTTCCATTCGCTCTCCATGTCCCCGGCCTCCATCGGCCCGGTCAAGGCCATGCTGCTCGATCTCGACGTGGCCGAGATCCAGGCTTTCCTCCGTGAAGAGCTGAACCATGCGGGGGGCGGCGAAACGCTGCGCCCGAAGCTGGCGCATTTTGCGGAAACCCACGGTATTCCGATCTGATGTCGATTGCGCCTCCCCACGACCGCCTGAACGCCATCCTGGCCCGCCATGACATCATCATGGCGACCCTCAACGCCGGGCCGGACCCGGAAACCTTCGTGGCCCTGTCCCGCGAACTCTCCGAACTGGACGGGGTGGTGGGGGCCATCCGCGCCTACCACGCCATGGAGGATAACCTGAAGGGCCTTCAGGCCCTGCTGGAGGACCCATCCACCGACGCGGAGATGCGCTCGCTGGTGGAGGACGAGTTGCCCGGGGCCCGCGAGGCCGTGGAAGGGGCGGCGCAGGACCTGCGCGTCATGCTCCTGCCCCGGGACGAGGCGGACGAGAAGAGCGCCATCCTGGAAATCCGCGCCGGCACCGGCGGCGACGAGGCGGCCCTGTTCGCGGGCGACCTGCTGCGCATGTACGCCCGCTACGCCGACCTGAAGGGCTGGAAGGTGGAGATCCTGTCCGAGAGCGAGGGGGCGGCGGGCGGCTACAAGGAGGTGGTGGCCGAGGTCAAGGGGCGCGGGGTGTTCGCCCGGCTGAAGTTCGAGAGCGGCGTCCACCGGGTCCAGCGGGTGCCGGATACGGAAACGCAGGGCCGCATCCACACCTCCGCCGCCACCGTCGCGGTGCTGCCCGAGGCCGAGGACGTGGACATCGCCATCAACGACGCCGACCTGAAGATCGACACCATGCGGGCGCAGGGAGCCGGCGGCCAGCACGTGAACAAGACGGAATCGGCGATCCGCATCACCCACCTGCCCACGGGCACGGTGGTGTTCGTCCAGGACGAGCGCTCCCAGCACAAGAACCGCGCCCGCGCCATGGCCATGCTGCGCGCCCGCCTCTACGACGCCGAGCGCACCGCCAAGGACGCGGCGCGGGCCGCCGACCGCAAGGCCCAGGTGGGCTCCGGCGACCGCTCCGAGCGCATCCGCACCTACAATTTCCCGCAAGTGCGGGTCACGGACCACCGGATCAACCTGACCCTCTACAAACTGGAGGAAGTGATCAGCGGCAACGCCCTCGACGAACTCATCGACGCCCTGATCACCGAGCACCAGGCGGCCCAGCTCGCGGCGCAGGACCAGGCGGCATGATCGAGGGGCTGAGCCACATCACCCTCGTCACCCGCGACCTCGAGCGCATGAGCGCCATCGTCGAGCAGGTGCTCGACGGGCGCGAGGTCTATGCATCGGGGGACAGCACCTTCTCCCTCTCGCGGGAAAAGTTCTTCCTGGTGGGCGGGCACTGGATCGCCGTGATGGAAGGCGAAAGCCTCCCGGCCCGCAGCTACAACCACATCGCCTTCAAGATTCCGGCCCACGCCCTCGAGACCTGCCGCGCGCGCATCGAACGGCTCGGGCTGGAATTCCGCGAATCCCGCCCCCGGGTGGAGGGGGAAGGGCATTCGCTCTATTTCTACGACCACGACAACCACCTGTTCGAGCTGCATACCGGAACCCTGGAGGAGCGGCTGGAGCGCTACCGGCAGGGCGCAGGGGCTTGATCAGCCCTCCTTTGACCCGCGCCCGGGCCCTGAGGGAGCTTCGCCGGACCCTCGCCGGGGCCGGGTTTGACACGGCGGCTCTCGACGCGCGGCTTCTGGTTCTTGCGGCTCTGCGCATCCCGGCGGCGGAGCTCGTGGCCCGTCCCGACCTGCCTCTCGCCCCGCCCGAGGCCGAGACCCTGGCCGCCCTCGCCCGCCGCCGCCTCGCCCATGAGCCGGTGGCCAGGATCGTCGGGGAGCGGGAGTTCTGGGGCCTGCCCTTCGTGCTGTCCCCCGAGACCCTGGTGCCCCGGCCCGACACGGAAACCGTGGTCGAAACGGCGCTCGGCCTCCTGCCGGATCGAAAGGCCCCGCTTCGGATCGCCGATCTCGGAACCGGGTCCGGCTGCCTCCTGGTCGCTCTCCTTCACGAACTGCCCGAGGCCACCGGCCTCGGGATCGACCTGTCCTTCGAGGCCCTCGTCACCGCGCGCCGCAATGCCCGGGCCAACGGGGTCGGGGCGCGGGCCCGGTTCGCCCTCTCCCGCTGGGCGGACGGGGTGCTTGGGCCCTTCGACCTGATCGTCTCGAACCCGCCCTACATCGCCTCGCCGGTGATCCCAAGCCTCGACCCCGAGGTGCGCGACCATGACCCCCTGCTCGCCCTCGACGGGGGGCCGGACGGGCTCGATCCCTACCGGATCATCCTGGGGGAAGCCAGGCGTCTCCTGGCGCCCGGGGGCCTGCTCTTGGTCGAGATCGGGTACGATCAGGGGCCGGCCGTGACCGCCCTGGCGGGGGCCCATGCCCTTGAAATCCTGACCGTCGCGCACGATCTGTCAGGCAATCCGCGATGCGTGGCCATGAAGCGGCCGTGAGCGCAAATGACGGCCTTTCTTGTGCGCGGGCGAGATAAATTCGGAAATATCCCTTGTTGGACCGAGAGGAACCCGCTAGATTCACGGGAAGAGATCGTCCTCGGTCTAAGCAAATCGGTCGTTCCCATGAGGGAACATGCCGGAAGACCAAACGATATCCATCGCGCAGCAGGCAGGGGCTTTGAACAGCCGGGCGCGGTCACCTGAACCCGACACTGAAGGATAGCCAGGCCTCTTGAAAGCTTTGGCTGCACGACAGACGGTTTGCCACGCGAACGGTGGGCGTCAAGCCCGTTCGGCGATCATGATCGGCTTGCATATCGCGTGGGCTTGAAGAACCAGCGAGGCTCATAGAGCAAAAAATGAGACCAGGACAGAACAGGCGTATGCGCGGTCGCAACCGCAACAACACGAGCAGCAAGGGTCCCAATCCCTTGACGAAAAGCTACGAGTCGAACGGCCCGGACGTGAAGATCCGCGGCACGGCTCAGCATATCGCCGAGAAATACAGCCAGTTGGCCCGCGACTCGCAGGCCAGCGGCGACCCGGTGGCGGCGGAGAACTATTTCCAGCACGCCGAGCACTATTTCCGCATCATCGCCGCCGCCCAGGAGCAGCTGCGCGAGCAGTACGGCTACCAGCAGCGCTTCGACGACGAAGGCGACGACGAGGGCTTTGCCGGAGGCGAGCGTTCGGGCTTCGGCAACGGCGAGGATTCCGATCCCGCCGCCCAGCCGCAGCCCTACGAGATGCGCGCCGAGGGCGAGCGCCCCTCCCGCTTCGACCGGAACGAGCGCCAGGATCGCGGCGATCGTCCCGATCGCGCGGATCGTCCCGAACGCGGGGACCGCCCCGAGCGCGCGGACCGTCCCGAACGGAACGATCGTCCGGAGCGAGGCGACCGGCAGGATCGCGGCGACCGTCGCGAGCGCTTCCAGCGCGACCGGGCCCCGCGCCAGGAATTCCAGCGCGACGACCAGCCCTTCGACCGGAACGAGGGCGATCGTCCCGCCCGTTTCGACCGGGGCGACCGTCCGGAGCGCAATGATCGCCCGGAGCGCGTCGAGCGGCCGGACCGCCCGGAACGGGTCGAGCGCAGCGAGCGCAACGGCCGTGGACCTTTTCGTCGCGAGCGTCGCCCTGAAGAGGCGGATGCCCCCGATGCCGGCGGCCTGCCCGCCTTCCTGACGAATCCGGTGCGGGTTCCGGCTCCCGTCGCGGAGGAGAACCGGGTGGTCGCTCCCATCGTGCAGGAGGCGAACGACGAGGCCGACGCCCGTCCGCGCCGCCGCCGCCGCACCCGCCGGGAGATGATCGAGGACGCCGGCGGCGACATCGCCGGCTTCACCCCCGACGTGGAAACCCCGGCCGCCGAGTAGGGCACCGGCTTCAGACAGGATCGCAAGGGAGAGCCCCAGGCTCTCCCTTTTTTTGTTGCGCGGTCTCGGGGCCGCCGCGGTTGGGGCTTT
>DATHAU010000377.1:0-1595 GCA_035296545.1 Microvirga sp. | reverse complement strand
CATGCGGTCGATCTGCTCGTTGATGGAGCTTTCCTTCTCGATGAAGGTGTCCGAGCGCGGCACATAGGCCTCGGGCTGGTAGTAGTCGTAATAGGAGACGAAATACTCCACCGCGTTGTCGGGGAAGAAGCTCTTGAACTCCCCGTAGAGCTGCGCCGCGAGCGTCTTGTTGGGCGCGAGGATCAGGGCGGGGCGCTGGGTCTCCTCGATCACCTTGGCCATGGTGAAGGTCTTGCCCGATCCGGTGACGCCGAGCAGCACCTGGTCGCGCTCGGCCCGGCGCACCCCGTCCACCAGTTCGCGAATCGCCGTGGGCTGGTCGCCCGAGGGGGTGAAGTCGGACTGGATGCGGAACGGGATGCCGCCTTCCGACTTCTCGGGGCGGGGCGGGCGGTGCGGCACCCAGGGCTTGCCGTCCTTGAAGCGCGGATCGCCTTCCGTGAGCAGCCTGGTGAGCGCATCCACGGTGGCCGACACCCCGGAGCCGGGCGAGAGATCGCCGAGCTCGTCCGCCACGTCGGGACCGTCGTCCGGCCCCTTGAGGCCGAGCTTCTTGGCGAGCGCCGGGTCCACATCGGTGATGTCGCCATGGATGAAGGTTTCCTGCGCCCGCTCGGCGAATCCCTCCGCCGCCTCCCGCTCCCGGTTGACCGCGGGACTGAGGAGATCGGCCAGATAGGTATCCAGCGGCTTCAGCTCAGGCTTCGACGCTTTCCCGGTGGAAAGCTTGGGCTTCTTGGGTGATTTGGCCATGGAACGAATATGGTACGAACGGCCCGAAATGGGAAGGGTGTGGAAGGTCTCTCCCGCCCCTAGGCCCTGTGCTTTTCGCCCTTCCGGCCGCCCCGCACCACCTTTACCAGCGGCACGGCGACGTAGTGGACGAGCGGGATCAGCAGACCCCCCAGGAGCAGCCCGAACAGGCCGGCGGCGGCGGCCGAGACCAGCCATTCCACCGTGCCGGCGAGCGCCGGAACCGCGTGGCCCGCGGCCTCGGCCGCGTCGTGGACGGCGTGGGCGACGCCGGCGAGGCCGTAGCCTTCCAGGCCGTGGATGATGATGCCGCCGCCGACCCAGATCATGGCGGCGGTGCCCACGATGCTGAGGAGCCCGAGGAGGATCGGCATGCCCTTGACGAGGCCGCGCCCGAGCAGCCTGGAGAGAGGGGCGAGGGCCCGGTCCGCCGAGGAGGGAGGCTCAGCCCCCGCGCCGCGCCGCAGGAGGGCCGAGACGGGGCGGTCGCTGGCCGCCAGGGCCACGCCGGCGTCGTCCGCCTTCACGATGAGGGCCACCGCGCCATAGACCAGGACCGTGATGCCGATGCCCACGGTGGCGAGCACCAGACCCTGCATCAGGGGCGAGACCTCCGGAACGCTGGCCAGGGTGATGGCCATGATCTCGGCCGACAGGATGAAGTCGGTCTTGATCGCGCCGTTGACCTTCTCGTCCTCGAAGCTCTGCGCCGATTGGACCGCCGCGCCCACCGCCGCCTCATGCTCGTGGGCCCCGTGGGGGAAGAGGGCCTCGAACACCTTCTCCGAGCCCTCGTAGCACAGGTAGGCCCCGCCGATCATGAGCAGCGGCGTGATGGCCCA
>DATHAU010000376.1:0-1502 GCA_035296545.1 Microvirga sp. | reverse complement strand
ATCCGGTCGAGGCCGAGATGCCGCCGCACGAGATCCATGTCGGCGAGAACCGCGTCGAGGCCGAAGTCCGACGGCGCCGCGCCGTCCGCCAGGCGCGCGAAGCCGCGATGATCGGCGAAGACCAGCTTCAGGGACCGCCGCAGGCGTTGCGAGAAGACGCGGGGGTAATAGACCGCGCTTCCGATCACGAGGGCCGGCGTTCCATCGCCTTCGACGGAATAGGCCAGCTCGTAGGGCCCGGATCGGATCGTCTTGCGCTCCGCAGGGCTCGTTTCAACAGTGCTCTTGGAATTCCCGAGGTCAGACATGGTCGTTCTTTTCATACATGTGCGAAGCCATCGCTTCGGCCGACGAGGGCATGACAGGGCCGCCTGTCACAGGCTTTCGTGTCGAAGAGTATCGCTCAAGGATGAGGCGCACCGCCGATGTTCTTCCAGCTTGGGGCTGCCCTTTTGTCCCAAGCTCCGAGCCCTGTGAAGCCCCCCACTCACCAAAACTGTAGAACCCCTGCATGGTTCTGACGGGCTGTCGGAGAACGGCGCCCGGGCGATGGTGCGGCTTGTCACCCACCCGGAACATCCCCTCTATGCCAAATCCGGTTCAACGCTTTAGCATCCTGTCATGGCTCCTTCGTCTCTCGACCCCTTCCGCCTCGCCTTCACCGAACCGTCCTGGGACGACCTGCGGATCTTCCTGGCCGTGGTGGCTCATGGATCGATGAACGGCGCCGCCAAGGCCCTGGGGCAAAGCCAGCCCACGGTGGCACGCCGCATCAAGGCGCTGGAGGAAACCTTCGGGCTCTCCCTGTTCCAGCGCGGCCCCAACAACCTCGAACTGGCCGAGGCCGGGCACGCGGTGTTCGAGGCAGCCGCCCCCATGGGAGAGGCGGCCGGCATCGTGCTGCGAACGGCGGCGGCCTACCGCCCCGACCCCGACGCCCCGGTGCGGATCACCGCCACCGCCTCCGTGACCCTGTTCCTGTCCCTCCATTCGGCGCAGTTGCACCAGGCCGCCGCTCCCGTGGAGATCGCCTATATCCCGACCCGGCGCAGGCTCGACCTGGCCTCGGGCGAGGCCGATATCGGCCTCAGGATGCGCAGCCTGCCGGAGGGAACCGACGATCTCGTGGCCCGGAAGATCGGGCAGATCGCCTTCGCCATCTATGCCCGCACCGCCGATCCCACCGCCGTCATCGCGCCGCCGGAGGACCCGACCCTGTCGCGCCAGGCGGCCTATGTGGCCGAGTTCGCCCAAGGGCGCACCATCGCGGCCCGCATCGGCGACATGCCGATCCGCTACCAGGCGGCGAAAGCCGGGTTGGGCGCGGCCTTCCTGCCCTGCTGGCTCGGGGATTCCGACCCGGACCTGGTGCAGGTGGTCAAGCCCGAGGGCGACCTGATCGAGGACGTGTTCCTGGTCATGCACCGCCGCAGCCGCAACCGCCCCAACGTGGTGCGGGTGGCCAACGCCCTGGCGGCCCTGTTCAAGGGCAACCAGAAGGC
>DATHAU010000375.1:0-7834 GCA_035296545.1 Microvirga sp. | reverse complement strand
GCGGGACGGCTTGCCGTGCCAGAAGCCTCGGGCAAAGGGGTGGATCCGGTGCCGACTGCACGGCGGCGCTCAAGACATCGGCGCACCGAGAGGTGAGGCGAACGGGTGCTACTCCCATGGCTCGCTTACGGAAGAGGCCATTGAAGAGAGGATCGCGTTGTCTGAGATATACGGGAACAAGGTCAAGTGAGGACGAGCGATTCACTATGAACTTGGACTGTTTCGCCCACTGAGGACGACCCGGTCATTTCCCGTCGGGTGCTTCTGCGAGTCTGTCGCCCTTGCGGGAATTGCAGGAGAAACACAGTGGTTGAAGGTTCTCGATGCTGTTTCGCCCTCCTTTGCTGATTGGGAAAATGTGATCAACCGTGACTGCTGTCTTCCGGCCTCTGGGGAGCGGGATGTCCGCCCAAAGCCGGCTACAGCCGGGACAATGGGGATGCTGCGCCAAGAGGTAGAGCCACTCACGGACAGTATATTCGCCCTCTGCTTGGACTAGACGTGCTCGGCGGCGCTGGGCGAACACATGAGTGTTGCATTCCTTGCAGGCTGAGAAATAGCTGCCGTTGCTGCGACGGGTGAACTCCGAGGCGACAAGTACTCTCCGGCATAGATAACAGGTGCGGTGTGTCTGAGTATGCCAGAGCCGTCGCTTGCCATTAGCTCTGAGCGTGAGGATGTCAGATAGGCAGTGCCTGCACATGCCGTAGTGCCGCTCGTCCACCCGCTGAATGAAATCCGACTTCGGACGCTCTTTCTGGCACCGGTAGCATGTGCTTGTGCCCTCCATCCTTCACACCTCAAGCAATCGAGCTACTATTGGACGAACTAGCTGAGCGCCTGCTATCGCCTGATCACCTCTATAGTGCACCCGAGGTCCTTGCTCGACCAGAGGTCGTTCCAACGAGTGCCGGTGTCCACTCCTGGTACTTCAGCCAGGTGCAGGGCTTTGTAGATGCCGCTGCCTGCCACAAGTATGAAGACCATGTCCTCCTGTACCTCAATATCTCTCCAAAGGCTCCGCCCATAAACGGCAGGCCCCCAAGTCACAACAGAAAGTCCCCTTCGACCAAGCTTTTGACACCAGAGAGGCGGATCAGACCTTCAGCCTCCGGATCAGCGTCCGTGTTGATCAGGACGCGAGCCTCCGCCCCGACAATCTCGTACCGGACCTCACCTGCCCTCGTGAATTCACTTCTACCGATGAAGGAGAAGGCCTGATTGCCGTCGAGAAGGCCATTGGCATCAATCCTTGCGAGATCCAGACGGTCGTGAGCACTATGGCTGAAGTCTCGCACCACGTCCGCCCCATTGAGGGTAGCACCGATTGCACCTGAGGATTGCCATCGGAACACATCCGCCCCTTGGCCGCCAAAGAGCGAGTCCTTTCCTGCACTGCCAAGGATCGTGTCTCGACCAGCGTCGCCATACAGCCTGTCATCGCCAGCACCGCCCGAGAGGCTGTCGTTGCCGGCCTGCCCTCGAAGCGTGTTGTGACTTGTCGAGCCTTTCAGGACATCGTTGAACGCACTCCCGATCACACCTTCTATGCTGGACACGCGGTCGGAGGACGCGTCACCGCCGGCCTGAGTCGTCTTGGAAAGATCAACGATCACCCGTCCCGGAGAACCGCGGTAATCGGCATAATCGAAGCCGCTGCCACCCGACAGCACATCGGCACCCGCGCCGCCTCGAAGATAATCATTGCCGGTCCCGCCGGACAGCGAGTCACGCCCTGCGCCACCGTACATTCGGTCGTTTCCACCACCGCCGTACATCCGATCGTTGCCGCCGCCTCCATTAAGGATGTCGGCGGCATCATCAGCTGGATTGGAGCCGCGGCCAGATTTCAGGTCCAAGCGGAAGATCTTGCCGCCAAAGTCGATGATGTAGAGATTTCCGGACGCATCCTCGCCCATGGACGACACGTTGCCGATCGGGCCACCCGCAATCTTGACCTCTCCGCTCAGATCCTTGAACCGCCATGAACCGGACACCTTTTGCAAGGACCAGATGCCACCGCTGACGAAATCCGAGAAGAAGTAGGTTCCCCGGAAGTCCTCTTCCGGTCCGCGGTAGACGTAACCTCCCGTCACCGACTGTCCTCGGTCATGGCCATAAGCATAGATCGGGTTGGTGTAGCCGGGAAAAGACGAGGGGTTGAAGGGCCCCTCCGTGACGCTCCATCCGTAATTCGCGCCGGATCTTCCGAGGTTGACCTCCTCAAAGGTGCCTTCTCCGACATCGCCGATATACATCTCACCTGTCGTGCGGTCGAAACTGACACGCCATGGATTGCGCAGGCCGGCAGCATAGATGCCGGTTCCCACCGCACTGCCCCCGATCCCGGCAATCGACGCCGGATTATCGGCAGGCAGGGCATAGTTCCTGCTGGCATCTGCAGGGAAGGCATCAGCATTCACGTTGAACCGGAGGATCTTGCCTAATGGGCTGCCGAGGTTTTGCGCGTTTGCCCTGACGGCTCCGTCGCCGGTGGCAGCATAGAGGTATCCATCAGGGCCGAACCCGATCCATCCGCCACGATGATTGTTGGTCGAGGAGGGGTAATCGATCTTCGTAATAATCCGCATACTGGTGGGATCGGCGACGAAAGGATTGGAGGCCGAGGCTCGGTATTCACGGATCTCGACGTCCTGATCTTTGGTACTGAGATAGACGTAGAACTTGCGGCTTGTTGCGTAGTCGGGAGCGAAGGCGAGTCCGAGCAGGCCCTGCTCCCCGCTCATCGCAATCTGGGATGACACGTCAAGGAAAGGGGTAGAGAGGGTTTGGTCGGTGTCGGTGTTATGGACCTTTACCCGACCGGTTTTCTCAAGGATGAAAAGGTGACTGGACTTACCTGGAGCTGACGTGAGGAACAGGGGATCATCCAAGCCGGCTACGATGAGGTTGGCCGCCATCGTGGGCGGACTGCTAACCTTGGTGTCGTACCCGTAGATCACGTCTGCTGAACTGGTTCCGACAATGTTGTCTGGACCGCGGGTCCCCGTCTTAACTGCCATGGCAGCCTCCTGCAGGTTTGGCCTCAGCCCCAGTTGCCTCTGTGAGGTTCTATGCTTGGCGCACTTAGCGCCAGATGACAGCATGATCCAGCTGAGAGATACATCTCTTAAAAAGGCATGGCGAGCAGCCGAGCACGATCTCCTTGCCCTAGGCGAGTTGCACCTCGATGTCGTACAGCTTGGCAGTAATCTGCTCTGAACTGAACCTCCACCTCAGTACCTTAAACTCATTGGTTCAAGGTCAAGTCTCTCAACCAACCTAGTCCAGGGCCACCCGGTCAGGTCACCACAGCAGGCCTATGGTGCTTGTGCCAAAAGTGCCAAAAAGGCCAAAACCCCCTCAGACCTACCCCATCCAAGGGTTTTGGCACTTTTGGCACAGCCGGAGAACATGCTGCGCCTGCCAGAATCGACCCTATGGAACCGAACACGAACGAGCCGCTCAGCCTGCGGCTGACGCCCCGGTGTGGAGCCAAGAGGCGGGACGGCTTGCCCTGCCAGAAACCCAGAGCCAAGGGGAGGAGCCGGTGCCGGCTGCACGGCGGCGCACCCGGCAGCGGCGCGTCAAAGGGTGAGGCCAACGGACGCTACAGCCATGGACTGCTCACAGCGGAGGCTATCGAGGAAAGGATTATTCTCACAGAGATGATGGCGAGGGGTGTCAAATGACCATGGGACAGTCCTAGCACCAGAGGACGAGTTCCTGAGGAGGTCGCAGCACTTCTGCCAGCACCCGAGGGCGAAACCTGTCGTGGGCACGGGAGGAAAGGAAGAAACCTTAAAACAATCGCGATTAATCTTAAAATTCCCGGGTAATCAGATAGCGCCAAGGCGGCGGCCGTGAGGCTGATGTCATAAGAGGCACGCTCATCATGGCTGCGGCGGCCCTGCCCCGGGTAATGCATTCTCCTGCGCCGCGCGGGCATGCAGATCTGTCTCGCGCAGCATGCGAACCAAGACTTCGTCACCAATAATATCGCGTTCACGAAGGTTTACCAGCACCTGGC
This sequence comes from Microvirga sp., assembly GCA_035296545.1. Lineage (GTDB taxonomy): Bacteria > Pseudomonadota > Alphaproteobacteria > Rhizobiales > Beijerinckiaceae > Microvirga. Next base: position 3,804 of record DATHAU010000375.1, on the reverse strand, counting down.
GGGCTGCGTCATGAGAGGACGCATGCTCCGCGTCCGGCGTCTCCGAGGCTTTCCTCATCGCGGAGCGGGCTTCCTCTACCTCCTGGTCTGCCTCACCTGGATCGCTCAAGGCAGCGTATTCGACTATGGATCGAAGGCTCAGCCCCTGCACCACCACCGAGCCGATCACCATGAAGGCTGCCACGATGAGCACGAGATCGCGATCGTGGAAGGGCTCACCCGTGGGGGCTGCCGCCGGTACGGAGAGGGCAATCAAAAGTGCGATCACGGAACGGGTCGAGGACCACGCCATCACCCCTGCGGCGGTCAGGTGGGAGCGCCCCTCTCCCTGCCGCCGTTGAAGAGCTCCTGCAATAGGCGGCAATTTCGTTGCAGCGTAGGAGAAGCAGACCTGGATGGCCAGCACGATTGCAAGAAGACCAACGGCTGCGAGAAAAAGCCGCCAGATCGACCAAGCCTCCAAGGCTGCAAGGGCCTGAGGAACGGCGCGACCGGCCAGAAGAAACAGCGCGCTCGACACCATGAGGTTCGCCTGGTCCCAGAAGGCAACCGCACTTACCCTCGCCTCGGCGGATGAGATCGTTGCGCCTGAATGCCTGTCGACGCGGATGGCCGACACCACAAGGGCTGTAACAGTCACGGCAGTGACCACGGAGAACCCGGCTGCCTCGGCTGACAGTGCAGCCGCATAGGGGGTGGCAATCGAGATTGCGATCTCCACCGGAGCCGGGTCGATCCGCCGCCGCATCCAAACGGCGGCGCGCCCGACCACGAGCCCGATCAAGGCCCCTGCGGGAATATCGAGACCATAGCTGGCGAGCACGGAGCTTGCCGCGACCTCTCTAGAGCTCAATACCTCCTCCACAACTGACAGGGTGGCTAGAATAAAGATCCGGCCGACCAATTCACGCGCCTTGAGCGTGTCGGCGATCGCCCGGGGAACACGGGGCCGACCCTCGGCCTCATGGAACAGGCGCGTGTCGAAGATAGAAGCCACGATGCCGATCAGCAAAGCCGCCGTCCAGGACAGGCCCGGCAGGAACACTGTGCGTGCCGCGAGTGCGACGGTTCCGATCGTCGTCAGAACGAGGGCAGTGCCAAGGACAACTCCTGGCCGCAGGGTGAAGCGAAGGAGATGCCAGGAAACACGAACGGTCGAAGCATAGATCAAGGGCGGAAGAAAGAGGGTGAGGATCAGATCAGGATCGATGTTGGGTTCCGGAAGCCTTGGGATGAAGGTCGACAGCACGCCCACCGCAAACAGCAGGAGCGACTCCGGCATTCTGATCAGGCGCGACAGCGCCAGAAGCGGGCCGGTTGCGATCAGGACAAGAGCTGCAAAATGATATTGGGTCAGGATGAAATCCTCGGTTCGCGCTTTTCTGGCAGAACAGGGAAATGAGATCAGAAAGCGAGCGCCATCGGACCTACCCGTTAGCCTCAAAGCCAAGGTAGAGCGTCATTGACGGTAGGACACTCCCGCTTCGACAGGAAGAGTTCCTGCGGAGGTCGTGGAACGGCGCCTCTGGCTAGGACGATCCCTGAACACGAAGGTCTATAGGTCGGCTCACCGCGCCTTTGCGGAAGTTCCGCGTACTTCCGGAATGTGCCATGAACGGATCTCCGCGGCTGCGTCGCCAGTTTCTCTAACTCGATTAGATCAATCCGGAGATCAGTGAGGTCTATCGATCAAATGGAAGGGCGAGGGGTTGCGCTGCAACCCCTCGCCTAAAGTTATCCTATTTCGGAGTCACATCGAATTTGAACCACTTCTCGGAAAGGGTCTTCATCGTCCCGTCAGCGATCATCGACTGAATAGCTGGGTCGAGTTTCGCCTTCAGGTCCTCCTCACCCTTACGCAGGCCGATGCAGGTGTCAGTTGCCATGATGCCGCCGGTCAGGAGTGGTCCGGCCATCGCGACCTCCTCGTTACCTGGGCGCGAAACCGCATCCCGCAGATAAACGATATTGTCGAACACGGCATCAATGCGGCCCGCAAGGAGGTCCAAGGTATGCTGCTCGGAAGACTTGTAAGTCTTCACCGTGACCGTGTCCTTGAACGTCTCCTCAATGAACTGTTGCTGGCTCGTAGATAACGGCACACCAATAGTTTTACCCTTCAGGGCCGCCTGGATGTCCTTGAAAACCGGCTCCCAAGTAGCCTTGTCGTTCGTGGACATAGCCTCCCCAGTCTTTGGCAGCTTGGCGAGGGACGAGGATTTGAGAACGCCAAAAGTGTTTGAGGTGCGCGCGTAAGGCAGTGTGAAGTCCATGACCTCGCGCCGCTTCGGGTTCGGCCCCATGGTCAAAACGGCATCAAACTTGCCGGCGAGCAGACCCGGCACCTGACTATCCCAGTCCTGCGCCACGATTTGGCACTTGAGATTGGCTCGTTTGCAGACCTCATTGGCGACATCAATGTCATAGCCGATGACCTTGCCGTCAGTCGTTGTCGAATTATAAGGCGGAAAAGCCCCCTCGACACCGATGGTGATCTGCGTCCACTCCTTTGCTGTAGCTGGCTCTCCGAGCAGTGCTACCAGCGCTAGAATGGGCGCCGCGGCCCTGATGAACTTCCAATCTTTCATTGAATCCTACCCAGCATGATGCTTCTTGGAGGGGTGGCCGATGCCACTCCGGTTTGCGGGAGATAGACCAGACCTTCGATCCAGCCCTTGAGCTCCGGACCTCACGTTAGTTGATTGGGCTAAAAAGTAGACATGGTTTTTCGAGCTATAGCGATGCCATGCATGCGCTGATTTCGTCGAGCCTGACGGCATAAGAACGTCGCGGTGAACATTGACCTAAAGTAGGAGGATCCGATGACAGATAGGAAGCCGCATCCCGGCGGAGAGCCCTACGATTGGCCGGAGTCGACTTGGCGCGGGATCGTCGACCGTGCCCGTGCTGGCCGCGATTTGACGCCTGCGCAATGGCCGAACGGCGCCCGTTGTGCCGTCGCGCTCTCTTTTGATGCCGACCACGATACAATCCCGTTGCGGGACGGGATTGAGAGCCCAATGATGATTAGTCAGGGGCACTACGGCTCGCGACGCGGCGTGCCGCGCATCCGCGCGATCCTTGCTAAAGAAGAAATCTCAGCGACCTTTTTTTACCCAGCCGTTTCAGCGATGCTTTATCCAGACGAGGTGCGCGGCATCGCAGCCGAAGGACATGAGATCGGCATCCATTCCTGGATCCATGAGCGAAACAATCTCCTGCCGTACCAGAAAGAGCGCGAGCTCAGCCTCCGAGCCGCTGAGAAGCTTTCCGAGATCAGCGGACGTGATCCCGTCGGTATGCGCACTGCCAGTTGGGACTTTTCGCCTAACACTTTGAAGATCATCCGAGAGATGGGGCTTCTGTATGACTCGAGCCTCATGGCGGACGACGATCCCTATGAGCTGCTCTCAAACGGTGAGCCGACCGGCATCGTCGAATTGCCACCGGAATGGATCAGGGACGATGCAGCCTATCTGGTGATGGAGCGCTTCTCCAGCCTGCGCCCCTACACGGCTCCCTCGGCGGTGGAGGAGATCTTCAAGGCAGAATTCGACGGCGCTTGGGAGGAGAATGGCCTGTACGTCTTGACCATGCATCCCGACGTCATAGGGCACCGGAGCCGCATCGGAATCCTGCGGCGCCTCGTCGCCCACATGAAGGCGAAGGGAGGCTGCTGGTTCGCCACCCATGAGCAGGTCGCCCGATGGTGTAAGGAACAGGCCGGGATCTGAAGAAGTCGAGCCCCGTGATCCACGAGGCTCCGCTGCCTGCTCAGGGATAAGGGTCACCGAGAGTGTCTGG
>DATHAU010000374.1:0-4343 GCA_035296545.1 Microvirga sp. | reverse complement strand
TCGGCCGCGAGATTCCGGGCGCGGCGCATGGGCCCCTCGGGCATGGCCTGGCCGAACGAGATCGTCGCCGCCTTGAGGATGCCGCCGCAGGCCGTGCATTCCGGCGGCTCGCCGCTCGCCTCGAAACCTTGTCTCACCCATTCGAGTTCGTGACGCCGCCCGCAGGACAGGCACGCGGCATAGGTGCCGTTGCCGTGCAGTTCGATCACCCGGTCCTCGGCGAGGCCTGCGGCCTGATGGAGCCCGTCGATGTTCTGGGTGATCACGGCGGGCATTCGCCCCGAGGCGATCAGCGCCGCGATGGCGAGATGGCCGCGGCTCGGGCGCGCATGGCGGTAGAGGTCGTCCATGATGAACTTGCGCCGCCACGCCTCACGCCGCGCCTCGGCGTTGTGCAAGAAGCTCTCGAACGGAATCGGCTTGTGGCGCATCCACGGGCTGTCGGGAGACCTGAAGTCGGGCACGCCGCTCTCGGTCGAGATTCCGGCTCCGGTGAATCCGGCGACGATCCGCGAGTCTTGAATCATTTCGCGGAGTGTGGCGATTGACGGGGCAAGGGGATCGGTCATGTCCCTCATATAGGAGGCGGGATCGGCCCGTCATGGCCTCCGCCAACGGCGAAAGGGACGGACTGGCGTGAACGTTGAATCGTCACAGGCCCGGGCGGCCGCCTCGCAGCGATGGGATGCGGTGGACGCTGCCCGCGGCGCTGCCGTCGCGGCGATGGTCGTCTATCATTTCACCTGGGACCTGAGCTTCCTGAAGCTCATCGAGACGAACATCGTGGAGATCCCCGCGTGGCGCTGGTTCGCCCGCTGCATCGCGGGCTCGTTCCTGTTCCTGGCGGGCTTCGGCCTGGCGCTCGCCCACGCCCACGGCTTGCGCCGCATCCCGTTCCTGCGGCGTCTCATGAAGGTGGGCGGCGCGGCCCTGGCCGTCACCCTGGCGACGTTCTTCGCCTTTCCCCAGAGCTACATCTTCTTCGGCATCCTGCACGCCATCGCGGCGTCGAGCGTCCTGGCCCTGCCCTTCCTGCGTCTTCATCCGCCCCTGGTGCTCGCGGCCGCGGCCTTCTGCCTTGCCGCGCCCCACCTCTTCACGAGCCCTGCCCTCGACGCCCCGTGGCTCGACTGGCTGGGCCTCGGCATCCTCACCCCGCTGACCAACGACTACGTGCCGATCTTTCCCTGGTTCGGCCCCGTCCTCATGGGCGTCGCCGCCGGCAGGATCCTCCTCTCCCGCAGGCAAACCGCGGGCCTCGCCCGCTGGCGCGCCCGCGATCCGCTGAGCCGGGCCCTCGCCTGGGCCGGGCGCAGGAGCCTGCCGATCTATCTCGTCCACCAGCTCGCGCTGCTGGCCCTGTTGTACGGCGTGCTCCAGATCGTCGGCCCGAATCCCGCGGCCGAGGCGCGGCCCTTCATGGAGCCCTGCGAAGCGACCTGCCGGCAGAGCGCCAGGCCGCAAACCTGCCGCGCCGCCTGCTCCTGCACGGTCGCGTCCATGCGCGAGAGCGATCTGTGGCGGAAGTTTCTCGACAACCGCATCGACGGGCAGGACCAGGTGCGGATCTCCCGCGCCGCGCAGCAATGCCTGCGGGGCGCGCCGCCTTAACGCTCGACTCTTGATGCGGGCCGCGAGTGTTGGGAGATGCGCCAGCGGCGTCTTGAAGACCTCATCGTGAGGAGGAGCGCAGCACAGTCTCGCAGCCCTCATCCTGAGGAGCCTGCGATAGCAGGCGTCTCGAAGGATGCTCAAGAGGGCACGGGAAGCGCGACGCATCCCCTCTCCCGGGCGGGAGAGGGGCAGGGGTGAGGGCAGGACGATTCTTCAGTAAAGCGCTTAGGCCTCAGCTCACCACCGCTTGTGCATTATTCGGACAGGGCCTACCCTCACCCTGCTCGCTGACGCGAGTGACCCTCTCCCACCCGGGAGAGGGAGGTCTGTCGCGTTTCCCCACTCCCTGGATCATCCTTCGAGACGCCGCTGATGCGGCTCCTCAGGATGAGGTTTGCGAGGCACCTGCTTGGCCTCCTCCGGATCGAGCAAGGTGATGAGCCGTCCTCCCAGCACGAGGCCCGCCTGGAGGGCGTGACGCATCCGCCCTATACCTGAAGCATGTCCCCTGCCCCCGTCACCCTTCGCCGCCTCGGCCCCTCCCACATCCCGCTTCTGCGCGCGCTGAACGCCATGTTCGGCCGGGCCTTCGCCGATCCCGACGCCTACGGGGCCGAGCCACCAGGCGACGATTACCTCGGGAGCCTGCTGGCGAAGGAGCACGTGGTCGTCCTTGCGGCCCTGAACGGCGAGGAGGTGGTGGGCGGGCTCGTGGCCTATGAGCTGGACAAATTCGAGAGGGCGCGGCGCGAGGTCTACATCTACGACCTGGCCGTGGCCGAGGAGCATCGCCGCCGGGGCATCGCCACCGCTTTGATCGAACACCTGCGCGGGATCGCGGCGCAGCGCGGCGCCTGGGTCGTCTATGTTCAGGCGGATTACGGCGACGACCCTGCCATCGCGCTCTACGAGAAGCTCGGGGCGCGCGAGGACGTGATGCATTTCGACATCCCGGTCGAGCCGCCGTCTTCGCGCTAGGGACGACGGAAACGGCTGTTCTCCCGACCTGACAAAACAGATCAGGAGACCAAAACCGCATTCGACTCAACGGCTTGCGGGGGCTTCCTGCTGAACCACGTTCAGATGCGTCTCGCCGGAGGCGCGCTCAGTGCGCGCTTCCGCCAGGAGGCACAGGAGCTCGAAGGCGATGGACGCGCCCACGAGGGCGGTGCCGCCGGACTGGTCGAGGGGGGGCGAGACCTCCACCATGTCGGCCCCGACGAGGTTCAGGTGGCGGAAGCCGCGCACCAGCTGGAGCGCCTCGCGGCTGGTGAAGCCGCCGATCTCCGGGGTGCCGGTGCCCGGCGCAAAGGCGGGATCGATGGAGTCGATGTCGAAGGTGAAATAGGTCTGCCCCGCGCCGACCACCCGGCGCGCCTCGGCGATGGCGTAGGGGATCCCCTTCTCGGCCACCTCCTCCATGTCGATGATGCGGATGCCCTGGTCGAGGGCCCAGTCCCGCTCGTCGGTGGAATACATGGTGCCGCGGATGCCGATCTGCACCATGCGCTTGGGATCGAGCACCCCGTCCTCGATGGCGCGGCGGAAGGGCGTGCCGTGGGTGAGCTTCTGGCCGCCGAAATACTCGTCGCCCGTGTCGCTGTGCGCGTCCACATGGATCAGGCCGACGGGGCCCTTGGTGGCCAGCGCCCGCAGGATCGGATAGGAGATGATGTGGTCGCCGCCGATGGAGAGGGGCGTCACGCCCCCCGCGTGGAGATAGGCGATCTCCGCCTCGATGCGGCGAAGCGTGTCGCGCACGTCGATGGGATTGACCGGCACGTCGCCCACGTCCGCGCAGGCGCAGAGATCGTAGGGCGCAACCTGCGTGCCGTAATTGACGAGGCGCATCATCGAGGACGCGTCGCGCACCTGCCGGGGCCCGAGCCGGGTGCCGGGGCGGTTGGTGGTCGCCCCGTCGAAGGGAATGCCCACGAGGGCGATGTCGATCTCGCCCGGCGCCTGGGTGGGCGCAAGGTAGGGCAGCCTCATGAAGGTGGAGATGCCCGCAAAGCGCGGCACGACCATGCCGGACAGGGGCTGGTAGGCGTCCAGGCGCTTCGGGCGGGCGGGGTCGATCTTCTTCAGGTGCTGGGCCATCAAGCCTATCCTTCGATCTAATGGACGATGCGGGCGAAAACCCGCTCGATGCGTTCCATGCCCCAGTCGATCTCGTCGCGGGAGATGGTAAGCGGCGGCGCGAAGCGCAGCACCGTCCCGTGGGTGTCCTTGGAGAGAACGCCGTTCTCCAGCAGCGCGTCGCACACGGCGCGGGCGGACACCACGTTGGCGTCCACCTCCACCCCGACCCACAGGCCGCGGCCGCGCACCTCCTTGACGATGTTGCTGCGCATGGCGCGCAATCTATCGAGAAGGTAGCGGCCCATCTCGGCGCTGCGCTCCACCAGGTGCTCCTCCTCGATGACCGCCAGCGCCTCCAGGCCGATCCGGGCGGCGAGCGCATTGCCGCCGAAGGTGGAGCCGTGGGAGCCCGGGTTGAACACGCTCATGAGCTCCCGCGTGGCCACGAAGGCCGAGACCGGGTAGACGCCGCCCCCCAGCGCCTTGCCGAGGATCAGGCCGTCCGGCTTGATCTCCTCGTGCTGGTGGGCGAACCAGCGCCCGGTGCGGCCGAGGCCCGACTGAACCTCGTCGAGGATCAGCAGGACGTTGTGCCGGTCGCAGAGCGCGCGCAGATCCCGCAGGTAGCCCTCCGGCGGCACCACGAT
>DATHAU010000373.1:0-6944 GCA_035296545.1 Microvirga sp. | reverse complement strand
ATTGCCGATCTCGAGGAATGGATCGAGGAGAACCGCGCGCATCACCGGCGGCTCGGACGCGACTACGAGCAGACGCACACCACGCGCATGGTGCCCAAGCGCCTGGAGGAGCTGCTCGACGGCGGTTCGCTGTTCTGGGTGATCCGCGGCCAGGTGGCGGCGCGCCAGGCGCTTCTCGACGTGCGGCCCTTCACCGATGCGGACGGCATCGGCCGCTGCCGCCTCGTGCTGGAGCCGAAGGTTCTCGCGGTGGAGCCGCGCCCGTACCGGCCGTTCCAGGGCTGGCGCTATCTCGCGGCCGGGGACGCGCCGCGCGACATCGACTTGAAGGCCGGCGATCTTGCCACGATGCCCGAGAGCATGCGACGGCAGCTGGTGGAGCTGGGACTTCTGTAACCTATGTGAATCGTGCTGTAACTTATGTGAATCAGGGGGCGCGTGATGAAAGTTTCGATCTGTGTTGCCGCCCTGCTGATGGGCATGGGCTCCGCCGTTGCGAAAGAGTGCCGCATGCCGGACCTGCCGGCCGATGTGCGGGTCGCCATCCCTCCCGAGTGCAAGGACGCCGTTCGCGTGAAGGATTCCGGTTCGGCTCAAGGGGGACTCAAGGCCGACAGGGGTTTCATCGATCTGGGCAGTGGAACGAAGGTCCGGATCGGAGGGCGCGTCCGGGCGGAATACGGCTTTCGGCGTTAGACTTTTTAGCTGCTCTCCCGCTTGGAACCGCCGAGCCTCGATTCGCATTGGCTCAACAGTTCAGTTGAGTGGAGGTTGCGATGCTCCTGTCTGCATCCGAAGGCCGGCACTGGCGCTATGAAGTGTGCGAGCACGAGGACGGTTATCTGGTCCAGATGCGCGATCTGCATACGGGCGATCTTGACGAGGAGTTCTCCACCATTTTTCGCACCCTCCCCGTGGCTTTCGCTTACGCCGAGATGTCGGCGGCCTACGAGCGATACGCCGCCTGCGAACTCGAACACGTCGAGGACGAGCAGATCGAGATCGACGTCGAGCTCACCGAACGCCATTTCGTCGACCTGAGCGACAGGCTGCACGATTCGGGCATCAACGGCATCGTGATCCAGACCTGGGATCGGGAAAGCCAGCGCAGCCCGGCCCGCCTCCTGCACTAGGCCTCCTCGGGGCCCCAACCTGCTCCCGAAGGCCGCGTCGACCCGGCGCGGCCCGGTCCCTCGGTGCGGTACAACCCCACGGGTGATTTACAAGCGCGTCGTCCCGGCCCACATGACCGGCGGGGAAGAAACAGATGACGCTGCTTTACGGAATCGCCCTTGCCGCCCTGCTGTGGTGGCTTTCAAAGGTCTATGCCCGCTCCGACACGGCCGCCCTTGCCAAGATGGCAAGGACCGGGGGCGGGGTGATCGCGCTCGGCGGAGCCGCCGTCCTGGGCATGAAGGGCCAGATCGGCACGGCGCTCCTCCTGGCAAGCCTCGGGGCCTGGGCTCTGGGCTGGAACGCCCTCAGCCTGCCCGGCCCCTGGCAGGGGTCCAAGGGCGGCGCGGGCCGCTTCTCCCGCATCCGCTCCGCCATGATCGAGATGGAGATCGACCATGGGACGGGGGCAGTGGAGGGCACCGTTCTGGCCGGCTCACTCGCCGGGCGCCGCCTCTCAAGCCTCGATCCCGCAGGCCTTCGCCACCTCCACGAGGAGTGCAGCGCCCTCGATCCTGACGGGCTCCCGCTCCTAGAGGCTTATCTTGACCGCCGGTTTACCGGCTGGCGTGAAAACGCTCAGGGCGATCGCGACACGCGGACGCGCACTCACGCGCCGTCGGGCGTAATGACGAAGGAGGAAGCCTACCAGGTCCTGGGGCTTCAGCCGGGTGCGAGCCTCGACGAGATCCGACAGGCGTATCGGACGCTGATGAAGAAGCTCCACCCCGACCATGGCGGCACGGCCTACCTGGCCGCCCGAGTCAATCAGGCGAAAGAAGTCTTGCTGGGCCGACATCGCTGATGCTCCACGCGCGATCCGGTTGTCTGGATATGCGGCGGCGCCAAACCCGGGCCGCCGCAGAGCTCGAACCCCGTCAGACGCGGGAGGCGAAGCAGGAGAAGCCGCTCTTCTTCAAGGCCTTGCAGGCCTTTTCCGCATCGTCCGGCTCGTTGAAGCCGGAGAAGCGGGCGCGGTAGAGGGTGCTGCCCTTGACGGCCACCTTCTCGGTGAAGGGCGAGGCCTTGCCCAGGAGCTTGCCGGCGCGGCCGCGGGCGGCGTCGAGCATGGCCTTGGCCTTGTCCTCGTCGTCGGTCGCGCCGAGCTGAATCACCCATCCGGTCACGGCCGGGCGCTCGGCCTTCTTGGCCTCCGCTTTCTCGGTCTTGGGAGGCTCGACCTTCAGGGATGCGGTCCTGACGGGCGCCGGGGGCGGAGCGGGCTGCTCGAGTCGGGCCTCGATCTTGGCCGGAACGGAAGCCTTCTGGGCGGCGGGAGCCTGTGCCTGGGCGGCATCGTTCTGGAAGGCGGCATAGGCCTGAGCGTTCAGGGGCAGGGGCTCCTGGCCCTTCTGCCACCGCACCGTCGAGGAGGGGGTGGTGGTCGTGCTGGCTCCCACCGCAGAGGCGACCACGGGGCGCAGGGTGTTCAGGTCGAGCGGCTTGCGCTCAGGCTGGACCTGGGCGACCGGGGCCTGCGGCACAGGGGCCTGAGGCGTGGCGGAGGCCACTTTCACGGGAACCGCAAGGGTTGTGGCCGCGGCTTCCACGCTCGGCTCCACCGGGCGGCGCACGGGAGCCTCGGCGACCATGGCGGGCTGCACGTTCTTCTCCACCACCGGCGGGGCGATGCGGGCTCCCGCATAGGCGCGGGGGAGCTGATCATCGATGAGGGCGGCCATGCGCTGGTCGCGGGAGGCTCCCGAACGTCCGCCGAGAACCACCGCGACGATGCTGCGGGTATCCGTGTTGACCGAAGTCAGAAGGTTGAAGCCCGATAGGCGCGTATAGCCCGTCTTGATGCCGTCCACCCCCTCCACCTTGCCCAGGAGGCGGTTGTGCCCCCTGATGGTGCGGTGGCCATACTTGAAGGACCGGGTCTGGAAATAGGCGAAATATTTCGGGAAGCGGTCCTGAATCGCCCGGCCGAGAACCGACAGGTCGCGGGCCGTGGTGATGTTCGGGGGCGAATGCGGCAGGCCGTGCGGGTTGTAGAAGGCGGAGGAGTTCATGCCGATTTCCCGGGCCTTGCGCGTCATCATCTGGGCGAAGGCGTCCTCGGAACCGGCGATGTTCTCGGCCACCACCACGGACACGTCGTTGGCCGAAAGGGTGACCATGGCCCTGATGGCGTCCTCGACCTCGATGGTCGATCCCGGCCGCAGGCCAAGCTTCGTGGGAGGCTGGCTCGCGGCGTATTCGGACACGGTCAGGGGAGTGTCCAGCTGCATGCGGCCGCGCTCGAGCTGCTCGAACAGCAGATAGAGGCTCATCACCTTGGTGATGGAGGCGGGGATGCGGGGCTCGTCGACGCTGTCGCCCTGGAGGATCTTGCCCGTCTTGGAATCCACCACGATGGAGGCGTAAGGGGGGGCGTAGCCGCCGGATGCGAACCGCGCCTTGCGCCGGGCGGCGTCCGCCGGGGTGGTCATGGCAATGGCGAGCGACGTGACGACGCCCATGACCGCCCATGTCCTTCTGCGTCCGATCCAAACCGAATTCATGCTGCAAACATCCCTGTTTCGTCTGGCTTTTCCGGCCCGCGCCCGTTCCCGCCCGAAGGGGACCGTTGCCGGCGCAACACACTCTTGGACGGTAGGGGTTTGCAGTTACGGGGCCGTTAACGGGGATGCTTAACGGAAACGACTTATTGTGCACTGCACAATAAAACTTGACACTCATTGTGCAATGCACATAATGAGCGCCATCACCCGCCCACGGGGCGCAGGTGCCGTCAAATATCCACTGCCGAGGTTAAAATGTTGCAGCCGTTCGATCAAATCCAGAAACTGAGCCAGGACAACCTGGACGCCACCGTCAAGGCGTTCGGCGCCTTCTCGACCAATGCCCAGACCATTGCGACCGAAGCGGCGGAGTTCGCCCGCAAGTCGTTCGAGCAGGGCTCCTCCACCCTCGAGAAGCTGTTCGGCGCACCGAGCCTCGACAAGGCCGTCGAGGTCCAGGCGGCCTACGTGAAGGGCGCCTACGAGAGCCTCGTCATCCAGTCGACCAAGATGGGGGCCCTCTATTCCTCCCTGGCGACCGAGACCTTCAAGCCCTACGAGACCCTGATTTCCAAGTCGGTCCGGGCCTGATTTCCAGACCTGATTCCTGATTCGCTGAAGCGCCCGGCCCCTGGCCGGGCGTTTTGCGTTTGCGGGCGCCGGTCCGAGCCCTTGCCTCGCCGGTCCCGGCTTCGTCCCGGAAACGTGACCAAGATGTCGCTCTTCTTAATACCACTGCGACGACCCATCTGGTTGATCTAGCGAACCGAATGGAGCGACTATACATTTGGCTTGATGCGATGGTCGGTCTGAAGGGGCGGGCCACCAATAAAGAGGGTCGGTCGTAAGAACATGCTGCGCTTAGCTCAGGACAATCTGACCCTGTCGGAGCGGTTTTCCCTGCTGGCCGCGGGCGAGCCGCAGCCTCCCGGCGGCGGGGACGATGGCGGCCGGTCGAACACCGCCATCATCACAAAAGCCAAGCCTCGCACGAAACGCCCGAACCTGTACCGCGTTCTCCTCCTGAACGACGATTACACCCCCATGGAGTTCGTGGTGCATGTGCTGGAGCGTTTCTTCAACAAAAACCGCGAGGACGCGACCCGGATCATGCTGCACGTGCATCAGAACGGCGTGGGGGAATGTGGGGTTTTCACGTACGAAGTCGCAGAGACGAAGGTGACCCAGGTGATGGATTTCGCCCGGAAGCACCAGCACCCTCTGCAATGTGTAATGGAAAAGAATTAGCCGAGACCCCGGTCTCATAAAGGACAAGCCGTTGCCGAGCTTTTCTCGCAGTCTTGAACAAGCCCTTCACCGTGCGCTGGCTCTCGCAGGCGAGCGCCGCCACGAATACGCGACCCTGGAGCACCTGCTCCTCGCCCTGCTCGACGATCAGGACGCGGCGGCGGTCATGCGGGCTTGCAACGTGGATCTCGATGTCCTGCGCCGCAACCTCGTCGACTATGTGGACAGCGAACTCGCCAACCTCGTGGCGGACGGACGCCAGGATTCCAAGCCCACCGCCGGTTTCCAGCGGGTGATCCAGCGGGCGGTGATCCATGTCCAGTCCTCTGGCCGGGACGAGGTCACGGGCGCGAACGTGCTCGTGGCGATCTTCGCCGAGCGGGAAAGCCATGCGGCCTATTTCCTGCAGGAGCAGGACATGACCCGCTACGACGCGGTCAACTACATCAGCCATGGGATCGCCAAGCGTCCGGGCCTCACCGAGGGCCGCTCCCCCCGCGGCGCCGAGGAGGAGCCGAACGAGCGTCCGACCCAGGACGAAGCCGATGCGCGCCAGAAGAAGAAGGGCGACGCCCTCGACGCGTACTGCGTCAACCTGAACAAGAAGGCCAAGGAGGGAAGGATCGATCCGCTGATCGGCCGGGAGGCCGAGGTCCAGCGCACGATCCAGGTGCTCTGCCGCCGCCAGAAGAACAATCCGCTGCTCGTGGGCGACCCGGGCGTCGGCAAGACCGCCATCGCGGAGGGCCTGGCCCGCAAGATCATCCGCAACGAGGTGCCGGAGGTTCTCAGGGGCGCGACCGTCTTCGCCCTCGACATGGGCACCCTGCTCGCCGGAACCCGCTACCGCGGCGATTTCGAAGAGCGCCTGAAGCAGGTCATGAAGGAGATCGAGGCGCACCCCAACGCCATCATGTTCATCGACGAGATCCATACGGTGATCGGCGCCGGAGCCACCTCCGGCGGCGCGATGGACGCCTCGAACCTGCTCAAGCCCGCCCTGGCCCAGGGGACCCTGCGCTGCATCGGCTCCACCACCTACAAGGAGTACCGCCAGTACTTCGAGAAGGACCGCGCCCTTGTGCGCCGGTTCCAGAAGATCGACGTGAACGAGCCGTCCGTGCCGGACGCCATCGAGATCGTGAAGGGCCTCAAGCCCTATTTCGAGGAGTTCCACCGGCTCAAGTACACCAACGAGGCCATCAAGGCCGCGGTGGAGCTCTCCGCGCGCTACATCAACGACCGGAAGCTGCCCGACAAGGCCATCGACGTGATCGACGAGACCGGCGCCTCCCAGATGCTGGTGCCCGAAAACCGGCGCAAGAAGACCATCGGCATCAAGGAGATCGAGTCCACCATCGCCACCATGGCCCGGATCCCGCCCAAATCCGTGTCGAAGAACGATGCCGAGGTCTTGGCGCACCTGCAGGACACCCTCAAGCGGGTGGTCTACGGGCAGGACAAGGCCATCGAGGCGCTCACCTCGGCGATCAAGCTCGCCCGCGCGGGCCTGCGCGATGCGGAAAAACCCATCGGCTCCTACCTCTTTGCCGGCCCCACCGGCGTCGGCAAGACGGAGGTCGCCCGCCAGCTCGCCACGTCGCTGGGGGTCGAGCTCCTGCGCTTCGACATGTCGGAGTACATGGAGCGGCATACGGTGAGCCGCCTGATCGGCGCGCCTCCCGGCTATGTGGGCTTCGACCAGGGCGGTCTCCTGACCGACGGCATCGACCAGCACCCCCATTGCGTGCTCCTGCTCGACGAGATCGAGAAGGCGCACCCGGACCTGTTCAACATCCTGCTCCAGGTCATGGACCACGGGAAGCTGACGGACCACAACGGCAAGCAGGTGGATTTCCGCAACGTGATCATCATCATGACCACCAATGCGGGAGCCGCCGACATGGCCCGCCCGGCCTACGGCTTCACCCGCACCAAGCGGGAGGGGGACGACACGGAGGCGGTCAACCGGCTGTTCACGCCCGAGTTCCGCAACCGTCTCGACGCGGTCATCTCCTT
>DATHAU010000372.1:0-18372 GCA_035296545.1 Microvirga sp. | reverse complement strand
CCGGCGTTCCTCGCCGTTCTCGCCATCCTGTGGCTCATGCTGGCGAAGCCGTCGTTCGGCTTCCAGATTTACTGAGGCCATCAGAACCTAAGGATAATGAGAACCTCCTGACCTTTCTCGGCACGCTACATAAAACCTATGAGTATTCTACTTGACGGATACCATTCAGGGTGGTGTTTTAAGTATCGTAAATATTCTGGGGGAAACTATGAGCGTCGAAGAAAAACTTCGCATATTATCAGAAAAAGTCAGATCTCACTCAAGCGCAATGGTGACTGAAGAAGCTGTAAAAACAGCAATAATTCTACCATTCCTAAGTGCTTTAGATTATGATATTTTCAACCCACATGAAGTTTTACCAGAATTTACGGCTGACGCTGTCGGTAAGAAGGGAGAGAAGGTAGATTATGCCATAAAAGTTGACGGAGTAATCAGAATACTGATCGAATGCAAGCCTATAACAACAAACTTAGATAAAGTCCATTTGGCACAGCTCTATCGGTACTTTTCAGTTACAGACGCTAGATTCGCTATTCTAACAAATGGCCGTACATTCCATTTTCATACTGATCTTGAAGCTCCTAATAAATTAGATGAACGGCCGTTCTTAACTTTTGATCTGTCCGATCTTCAGAGTCAGTTGACTCACGAGCTTCGGAAGTTCGCAAAAAGCGAATTCAGCATCGACAGCATCCTCCAATCTGCTCATCAACTCAAATATACCTCTGCGATCAAGAAGGAGATCGCCAGCCAGATGGAGGCACCATCAGAGGACTTCGTTCGTCTGATGACTGCAAACCTACAGCTTGGTCGCTTCACAGCAGCGATCCGAGACCAATTCACACCAATGGTGAAAGCTGCATTCAAAGAGGTTATTCGCGATACTGTTCAGGCACGCCTTTCAACGGCTTTGGCAGACACAGAATCTGTAGATGTTACCTCTGGAAACCAAACGATGGAGGCTGAGGAACAGACTGTAACAACAGACGAGGAGCGTGAGGGCTTTATGATCGTTCGCGCTATTGTGAGGGATATTCTCAGGCCGACACGTGTCGTAATGCGCGATCAGAAAAGCTACTGTGGCATCCTTGTTGATGACAACAACAGAAAGCCGTTAGTTCGCCTAAACTTTAATCGTGGTGTTAAGTACATTGGCTTGTTCGACAAGGAACAGGAAGAGCGAGTAAAGATCGGCGCACTTGAAGAAATCTATGAGCATGCTGATCGAATTCGATCTACTGCACAGGTGTACGTAGGTTGAATAAATTATTAGCGCCACACTATCTGATAAGATGAGCGTAAGTTAGTCTTAATCCGTCACCCGGTCCGCGCGGCTCACCACGCGCTTGGCGCGCAGCTCCGCCAGGATGGCGTTGAGGTGCTTCAGGTCCCACACGGTGAGGTCGATGGTCATGTCGGTGAAGTCCTGGGTCCGCCGCTTCATGGCCACGTTGTCGATGTTGCCGTCATGGTCTGCGATCACCTGGGCGATCTGCGCCAGGGAGCCGGGCTCGTTGATGGATTGCAGCTTGATGCGGGCGGGGAAGCGCTGCGGCGCGCCGGGGTCGAGGTCCCAGCGCACGTCGATCCACCGGTCGGGCTCGTTGTCGAAATCGGCCAGGGACGGGGACTGGATCGGGTAGATCGTCACGCCTTCGCCGGGGGTCAGGATGCCCACGATGCGGTCCCCCGGAATGGCTCCGCCCTGGGAGGAGAAGCGGATGGGCACGTCTCCGTTCAGGCCGCGGATCGGGATGGCCTTGGGACCGTCGCCGGAGCCCTTCCTGGCCGCCCCGTCGGGCTTGTCCGCGCCGCCGGCGGCCGCCCGGATCTCGGCCGCGCCGCGCCGCTCCTCCGTGTAGTCGGGATAGACGGCGCGCACCACGTCGCCGGAGAACATCTCCCCTCGGCCTACCGCCGCCAGCACGTCCTCGATGGAGGCCCGCGCCAGGCGCGGCAGGGCGCCTTTCAGCTTCTCGTCGGAGAAGGGGCGGTTCGCCCGCTCGAAGGCGCGCTCCAGGATCTGGCGTCCGAGCCCGGTATATTGCCGCCGCACCGCCGCCCGGGTGGCGCGGCGGATGGAGGCGCGGGCCTTGCCGGTGACCACCAGGGATTCCCATGCGGCCGGAGGCGTCTGGCCCTCGGCGCGCACGATCTCCACCTCGTCGCCGTTCTGCAATTCGGTCAGGAGCGGCGACATGCGGCCGTTGATCTTGCAGCCCACCGCCGTGTTGCCCACGTCGGTGTGGACCGCATAGGCGAAGTCGATGGGCGTGGCCCCCCGGGGCAGGGCGATGAGGCGGCCCTTGGGCGTGAAGCAGAACACCTGGTCGTGGAAGAGCTCGAGCTTGGTGTGCTCCAGAAACTCTTCCGGATTGTCGCCCTCGGCCAGGAGGTCGATGGTGCGCCGCAGCCATTGATACGCGCGGCTCTCGTTGGCGAGGCGCGAATTGTTGTTGATGCCCTCCTTGTAGAGGGCGTGGGCCGCGATGCCGTATTCGGCCACCTCGTCCATGTCCAGGGTGCGGATCTGCAGCTCCACCCGCTGGCTGCCCGGGCCGATCACCGTGGTGTGGATCGAGCGGTAGTCGTTCTGCTTGGGGGTGGAGATGTAGTCCTTGTAGCGCCCCGGCACCATGGGCCAGCTCGTGTGGACCGCGCCGAGCGCCCGGTAGCATTCGTCGAGGGTGCCGACGATGATCCGGAAGGCGAAGATGTCCGACAGCTGCTCGAAGGAGACGGACTTGCGCTCCATCTTGCGCCAGATCGAATAGGGCCGCTTCTGGCGTCCCGACACCTGCGCCTCGATCCCCTGGACGCCGAGCTTCTTGGTCAGGGTCCGCTCGATCTCCTCCACCAGCTTCTCGCTCCTGGCGGTCAGCTCGTGAAGATGGCGGTTGATCGCCTCGTAGGCCTCCGGGTCGAGGATGCGGAAGGACAGGTCCTCCAGCTCCTCGCGCATTTCCTGGATGCCCATGCGCCCGGCGAGCGGCGCATAGATCTCGAGGGTCTCCTCGGCGATGCGCGTGCGCTTGTCCGGCGGCATGAACTGGAGGGTGCGCATGTTGTGCAGGCGGTCGGCGAGCTTGACCAGCAGCACCCGCACGTCGTCCGCGATGGCCAGCAGCAGCTTGCGGAAGTTCTCCCCCTGGGCCGCCCGCTTCGACACCAGGTCGAGCCGCTTGATCTTGGTCAGGCCGTCGACCAGGGAGCCGATCTGCGAGCCGAAGGTCTTGTTGATCTCCTCCAGGGTGGCCTGGGTGTCCTCCACCGTGTCGTGGAGAACCGCCGCCGCGATGGTGGCGTCGTCGAGCTTGAGGTCGGTGAGGATCGCCGCCACCTCCAGGGGGTGGCCGAAGAACAGGTCGCCGGACGCGCGCTTCTGATTGCCATGGGCCCGCATGGCGTAAATATACGCCCGGTTGAGAAGCGCCTCGTCGGCCGAGGGGTTGTAGCGCTTGACCCGCTCGACGAGTTCGTACTGGCGCATCATCCGGCCGCAATCTCCTTTTTGACCCTGATATCTGGCTGAACTGAAAGGGATTTAGAGGATATTGTACATCGTCTTCCCACGGCAAGCTGAATAGCTTGCCGCAGGGGGTCCAAGCCGCAGGGTGGTTAAGCGCGGCAACGAAAAAGCCCGGCGCTGGGCCGGGCTTTGCAAAGGTCGGGCTTCAATGAGGTCGGCTTGGCGAGGCTTACTCGCGGTCGTCGTCGTCCGCGCTGCTGCTGGGAGGAACGAGGCCCTCCAGGCCGCGCAGCAGGTCGTCCTCGCTCATGCGGTCGAACTGCACGTCCGCGTCGTTGTCGCCTCCGGCCGGGGCCGCGGCGGCGGTGTTGCCGAGGAGCGGAACGGTCTCCGCCTCCGGTTCGTCCACCTCCACGTATTTCTGCATGGAGTGGATGAGCTGCTCCTTCAGGTCGTCGGGAGCGATGGTCTCGTCCGCGATCTCGCGGAGAGCCACGACGGGGTTCTTGTCGCGGTCGCGGTCGATGGTCAGCGGCGCGCCCGAGGAGATCAGGCGGGCCCGGTGGCTGGCCAGCAGCACGAGCTCAAACCGGTTGTCGACCTTGTCGATGCAGTCTTCGACGGTCACACGAGCCATGGGAGGCTCCTTCTTCAGGTTCTGAGAAAAATCGGGAGGTGGGGTCAATACATCGGCTGACCCGAGAATACAAGGGGAGCCGTGCCCTTTCAGGGGTTTAGGGCCAAATCCGCCGGCCCGGGCGGGCAAGGTTTTCCGCTCTTGTCCTTGACTCCGCCGCCTCCCGGTGCGAGTCCCGCGCGGATTCCACGCAGCAAAGGTTCCTCTCCCGATGAAGCGCGCGTTCATTTTCCCCGGCCAGGGAAGCCAGGCCGTGGGCATGGGCAAGGCCCTCGCCGAGGCCTTCCCCCAGGCCAAGGCGGTCTTCGACGAGGTGGACGACGCCCTCTCGCAGAAGCTTTCCGCCCTCATGTGGGAGGGCCCGGCGGAGGACCTGACGCTTACCGCCAACGCCCAGCCGGCCCTGATGGCCGTGAGCCTGGCGGCGATCCGCGTCCTGGAGGCGGAAGCCGGGCTCGACCTGAAGGCCCATGCGGCTTTCGTTGCCGGGCATTCCCTCGGGGAATATTCGGCCCTGGCCGCCGCCGGCAGCCTCTCGGTCGCCGACACGGCCCGCCTGCTGCGGATTCGCGGCAACGCCATGCAGAGCGCCGTTCCGGTGGGGCAGGGCGCCATGGCGGCGCTGCTTGGCCTCGAATTCGACGCCGCCCTGGAGGTCGCCCGCGAGGCGGCGCAGGGGGAGGTCTGCGACGCCGCCAACGACAACGGGGGCGCCCAGGTGGTGGTGTCCGGCCACAAGGCCGCCGTGGAGCGGGCGGTGGCGCTCGCCCCCGCCAAGGGGGCCAAGCGCGCCGTGATGCTGGCCGTGTCCGCCCCCTTCCATTGCGCCCTCATGCAGCCCGCCGCCGACGCCATGCGCGAGGCCCTGGCCGGGGTGCGGGTCAATGCTCCCGCCGTGCCTGTGGTGGCCAACGTGGAGGCCGGGCCGATCACGGACCCGGCGGCGATCCGCGACGCCCTGGTCCGACAGGTCACCGGCACCGTGCGCTGGCGCGAGAGCGTGGCCTACATGGCGGCCCAAGGGGTCCAGGCCTTCCACGAGGTCGGGTCCGGCAAGGTGCTGACGGGCCTCGTGAAGCGCATCGCCGCAGGCGCCTCCGCCACCGCCATCGGCGCCCCCGAGGATGTCGCCGCCTTCACAACCTCCCTTCACGGCTAATGAGGAGCCCCGCATGTTCGATCTGACCGGCCGCAAGGCCCTCGTGACCGGCGCCACCGGCGGCATCGGCGGCGCCATCGCCCGCGCCCTTCACGCCAGGGGCGCGGCCGTCACCCTGTCGGGGACCCGCCGCCCGGCCCTCGACGAGCTGGCCGCCTCCCTCGGCGAGCGCGTCCATGTGGTGGAGGCCAATCTGTCGGACAAGGATTCGGTCGAGGCCCTCGTTCCCGCGGCCGAAGCCGCCATGGCGGGGCTCGACATCCTGGTCAACAACGCGGGCGTGACCAAGGACAACCTGTTCATGCGCATGAAGGACGAGGAGTGGGACACGGTGATCGCCGTGAACCTCACCGCCGCCTTCCGCCTCTCCCGCGCCGCCGTGAAGGGCATGATGCGCCGCCGCCATGGCCGCATCGTCAATATCGGCTCCGTGGTGGGCTCCACGGGCAATCCGGGCCAGGGCAATTACGCCGCCTCCAAGGCGGGCCTGATCGGCATGACCAAGGCGCTCGCCGCCGAGGTGGCCACCCGCAACATCACCGTGAACCTCGTGGCTCCCGGCTTCATCGAGTCGCCCATGACCGACATGCTCAACGACAAGCAGCGCGAGGGCATCCTCGGCACCGTTCCCATGGGGCGGCTCGGCCGGGGCGACGAAATCGCCTCGTCGGTGGTCTATCTCGCGTCCGACGAAGCCGCCTACGTGACCGGCCAGACCCTGCACGTGAACGGCGGAATGGCCATGTTCTGAAGGCACTTGAGGGGGCATGCGGAAACTGTTTGCAGGGGCGGCGACCCCCCTCGCCAGAGAGGACAAGCTTGTGTTAAGCATGAGCCCGATCAGGTCAAAGGGGTTGACCGGCGCTTAAAAATGCGGCTTTGCACGGCGCAGGGTAGCCGTTTCAGCGTTGTCAGCTGAGCAGCTGATCTAACTTCAATTCTTGACCCGCCCAATTCCTGAGGCGGCAGCCACTGAGGAAAATACGATGAGTGACGTCGCTGATCGCGTGAAGAAGATTGTTGTCGAGCACCTCGGCGTCGAAGCCGACAAGGTGACCGACAACGCCAACTTCATCGACGACCTGGGCGCCGACAGCCTCGACACCGTCGAGCTGGTCATGGCGTTCGAGGAGGAGTTCAACGTCGAGATTCCGGATGACGCGGCTGAGACCATCGTCACGGTTGGCGACGCCATCCGCTTCCTCGAGAAGAACGCGGCCTGAAGACCTGAAGGGCGTCGGATGAGTCATCCGACGCCCTCATTCTATTGAGCGATAGGGCACCACATGATGCGCCGGGTTGTTGTTACGGGTCTTGGCATGGTCACTCCGCTGGGCAACGGGGTCGAGGCCACGTGGTCCCGGCTCGTCGAGGGCCAAAGCGGCGCCAACGGGATCAGCGACTTCCAGGTGGACGACCTCGCCTGCCGGATCGCCTGCCAGATCCCCCGGGGCGACGGCTCCGACGGCACCTTCAACGCCGACCAATGGATGGAGCCCAAGGAGCAGCGCAAGGTCGACCCCTTCATCGTCTATGGGATGGCGGCGGCCACCCAGGCCCTGCAGGATTCCGGCTGGAAGCCCACATCTTACGAGGACCAGTGCGCCACCGGGGTGCTGATCGGCTCCGGCATCGGCGGCATCGGCGGCATCTACGAGGCTTCGGCCACGCTCATCGAGCGCGGTCCGCGCCGCATCTCGCCCTTCTTCATCCCCGGCCGCCTCATCAACCTGGCGGGCGGCTACGTGTCCATCGAGCACGGGCTGAAGGGCCCGAACCATGCGGTGGTGACGGCCTGCTCCACCGGCGCCCACGCCATCGGCGATGCGGCGCGCCTGATCGCCTTAGGGGATGCGGAGGTCATGGTGGCCGGCGGCGCGGAATCGCCGATCAACCGCCTGTCCATCGCGGGCTTTGCCGCCTGCCGGGCGCTCTCCACCGGCTTCAACGACGATCCCACCAGGGCCTCGCGCCCCTACGACAAGGACCGGGACGGCTTCGTCATGGGCGAGGGCGCGGGGGTGGTCGTGCTGGAGGAATACGAGCACGCCAAGGCGCGCGGGGCCAAGATCTATGCGGAGGTCGTCGGCTACGGCCTGTCGGGGGACGCCTATCACATCACCTCGCCCTCGGAGGACGGGGACGGGGCCTATCGCTGCATGTCCGCCGCCATCAAGCGGGCAGGCATCTCGGTCTCCGAGATCGACTACGTGAACGCCCACGGCACCTCCACGCCCCTCGGGGACGAGATCGAGCTGAAGGCGGTCGAGCGCCTCGTGGGCAACTCGGCGTCCAAGCTCACCATGTCGTCGACCAAGTCCGCCGTGGGCCACCTGCTCGGCGCCGCGGGCGCCGTCGAGGCGATCTTCTGCGTGCTGGCCATGCGGGACGGCGTGGTGCCCCCGACCATCAACCTCGACAATCCGTCGGTGGACACGGCCATCGATCTCGTTCCCAAGACGGCCAAGCGCAAGACCATCGATGTGGCCCTTTCGAACTCTTTCGGGTTCGGCGGCACCAACGCATCCTTGATCTTCCGTCGCGTATCCTGACAATAAGCCAAGCCCGTTACGGCTTTTCGCCATAATCCCCGCTAGGGTGGCGAACAGCCGGGATCACCGGCAGGCACCAGAAAAGCGTCGTGATGTTCGGACGGAAAAAGCTAAAGCCTCCCGCCTCCCCGCAAGACTCCGAGTCCCAGAACCTCCAGCCGCGCCTTGCGCCGCGCTCCCCGAGCGAGGCCATCAAGCCCATGGCGCCTCCGCCGCCGCCTCCGCCCCGCCTCCGCCGCCGCAGGGGCGGCATGGCCTCCGTGGTCAGCGGGCTCCTGACCCTGCTCATCGCCCTGGCGATCGCGGCGATCTTCGGCTTCTCCATGCTGGAGCGGGAGGTGACGGCCAAGGGGCCGCTCCAGAACGACAAGGTCGTTCTGATCCCGCGCAACAGCGGAACGGGCGAGATCGCCAACATCCTCAAGCAGGAAGGCGTGATCAACCAGCCGTTCCTCTTCGAGACCTACGCCCTCGTCAACGGGCAGCGGGGCCAGCTCAAGGCGGGCGAATTCCAGTTCAAGGCGGGAACCAGCGTCGCCGAGGCCATCGACACCCTGGTCCAGGGCAAGGCCATCCTGCACTCCGTCACGATCCCCGAGGGACTCACCACGGACCAGATCGTCGCGCGCCTCTACGAGAACGACATCCTGAGCGGCGATCTCTCGGATCCGCCCCGGGAGGGAACGCTTCTGCCCGACACCTACAAGTTCGAGCGCGGCACCACGCGCCAGCAGATCGTCAACACCATGCAGGCGGCCCAGCGCCAGGCGCTCAACCAGATCTGGCAGCGCCGCTCGCCCGAGGTGCCGATCAAGTCTCCCCAGGAGCTGGTCATCCTGGCCTCCATCGTCGAGAAGGAGACGGGCCGCGCCGACGAGCGCACCCGGGTCGCCGGCGTGTTCATCAACCGGCTCATGAAGCGCATGCGGCTCCAGTCCGACCCCACCATCGTGTACGGCCTGGTGGGCGGAAAGGGCACCCTCGGGCGGGGCATCATGCGCAGCGAGATCGAGGCTGCGACGCCCTACAACACCTATGTGATCGAAGGGCTTCCCCCGGGCCCCATCGCCAATCCGGGCCGGGCGGCGCTGGAGGCGGTGGCCAACCCGTCGCGGACGAAGGATCTCTACTTCGTGGCGGACGGCTCCGGCGGCCATGCCTTCGCCGAAACCTATGAGCAGCACCAGCGCAACGTGACCCGCTGGCGGCAGGTCGAGAAGAGCCGCGCCGCGACGGACACCGGCAATGTGGACCGGGTTGCGCCGGAAGGCGATGGGCAGGTCCCGTCGGGCGCCGCGGGCGCGACGCCGGACCTGCGCGGCGCCGCCGAGACCGCCCCTCCTGCGGGGGCCAGGCAGGGGCGAGCCCGCGGCTTCGATGCGAGCGAAGGCACCAGCAGGGACCCGCTCAAGAACAAGACGTTCGACCTGAGCAATCCCAAGAACGTCCCGACCTTGCGTCAACCCTGACGGTTTGGCTGCTTGTAGGGGAGATCGGCGCAGATTAAGGTCGCGCCGTCTTCAAAACCATCCGAGGTTCAAGCGCATGGCCATTGCGAGCATGACCGGCTTCGCCCGCGAAGCCGGCATCACGGGTCCTTACCAATGGGCCTGGGAGATCAAGACCGTGAATGGGCGCGGCCTCGAGGTTCGGGTGCGGGCCCCCTCCGGTCTCGACGCCGTGGGCGAAGACGCGCGGGGCCAGATTCTCAAGGCGCTGACCAGGGGCCAGGGGCAGCTCAATCTCGCCCTCGGCAAAACCTCCTCCGCGCCGAAGCTCCGGGTCAATCAGGAGGTGCTGCAATCCCTGCTCTCGGCCATCGGCTCCCTGACCCTGCCGGAAAACGTCAAGCCCGCTTCCCTCGACGGTCTTCTCTCCGTCCGCGGCGTGGTGGAGCTCGACGAGGACGCGGGGGAGCCCGGCCAGGACGAGGCCCTCGACGCAGCCCTCAAGGCCGCGATCGGCAGGCTGATCGAAGCCCTGAAGGCGGTGCGCCTGAAGGAGGGGCAGGCCCTGGCCGCCGTCCTGAGCCAGCAGCTCGACGGCATCGCCCGCCTCGTGGATGAGGCCGAGGCCTCGCCCGCCCGGCGGCCCGAGGCCATCCGCGCGCGCCTGGAGGCGCAGGTCGCCGAACTCCTCGACGGCAGGGGAGGCCTCGATCCCGCCCGCCTGCACCAGGAGGCGGTGCTGATCGCCGCCCGGGCCGACATCCGCGAAGAACTGGATCGCCTGCGCGCCCATGTGGACGCGGCCCGCGGCCTCCTGCAGGAGGGCGGGTCGGTCGGGCGGCGGCTCGATTTTCTCGCCCAGGAGTTCGGGCGCGAGGCGAACACCCTGTGCGCCAAGGCCAACGATGTGGCGCTCTCGCGGATCGGCCTCGACCTGAAGGCCGTGATCGAGCAGTTCCGGGAACAGGTTCAGAACGTGGAGTAGGGCAGTGGGTCCTGATGCGAAACCCTTGGCAGAACCCCTGGTGGGCCGGCGCGGCCTCATCCTGATCCTGTCCTCGCCCTCGGGGGCGGGCAAGACCACGCTCACCCGCTCCCTCGTCCAGGAACAGGCCGGCGTGCTGTCGATCTCCGTGACCACCCGCCCGAAGCGCCCCTCCGAGATCGACGGACGCCACTACCACTTCATCGACGTGGAGCAGTTCATGGCGATGCGCGACCGCGACGAGCTTCTCGAATGGGCCGAGGTGCATGGAAATTTCTACGGCACCCCCCGCAAGCTCGTGGAGCGGACCCTGGCCGCCGGCCAGGACATGATCTTCGACATCGACTACCAGGGCACCCGGCAGGTGCGCCAGAAGCTGCCGGAGGATGTGGTGACCGTGTTCATCCTGCCTCCCAGCTTCCGGGAGCTGAAGGCCCGCCTTGAGCGACGGGCGGAGGATTCCCCCGAGATCATCGCCAAGCGCCTCACCAACGCGCGGGTCGAGATGGAGCGCTGGGTCGAGTACGATTACGTGATCGTCAACGAGGACCTCGGCCGATCCTACGACAGCCTGAAGGCCATCCAGGCGGCCGAGCGCCTGAAGCGCGACCGGCTCGTGGGCCTGTCGGAATTCGTCGAAGGGCTGCTTGCGGAGAAGATCGGCTAGAGCTGTTTCCACTTGCATGGAATCAGCTCTCTTCTTGGATGCACCGCATTTTTGACGGCGAACCGGATCCACTTCGCCGAAAAATGCTCTAGGCCTAAGCCCTTCGGGCGCCTAGACGAGGGCCAGCCGGTTCCGGCGCTCGCGGCGGGCGAGCGCATGCCCGATCAGCACCTCCATCAGCTCGCCCGGCGGCAGGCCTCCGGCCTCCCAGAGCTTGGGATACATGCTGATCGCCGTGAAGCCCGGCAGGGTGTTCACCTCGTTGACGAACAGGCTGTCCTCGTTTTTCGGATCGACGAAGAAGTCCACCCGCGCCAGGCCTTCGCAGCCGAGAACCCTGAAGGTTTCGACTGCAAGCTCCTGGAGGCGTCGCGCCTGGTCGGAGGAGAGTTCGGCCGGAATGCGCAGGAGAGCCCCGTCCGCATCCACGTACTTGGCGTCATAGCTGTAGAAGCCGTGGCTGCCCGCAGGCACGATCTCGCCGAGTGGAGAGGCCCTGATCTCGCCCGCGGCATCCTCCAGCACGGAGCATTCGATCTCCCGCGCTCCCGCGACGCTGCGCTCCACGAGCACCTTGCCGTCGTAGCGGAAGGCGCGCTCGCAGGCCTTGTCGAATTCATCCGCGGACCCGGCGCGGGACACGCCCACCGAGGAGCCCATATTGGCGGGCTTCACGAAAAGGTCCGACGTTCCGAGCGCCTCCACGGCACTCCGGTAATCCCTGCGGGCGCGTGGCGTCAGGGTCAGGAAGGGAACCACCGGCAGGCCGCTGTCGCGCAGGAGACGCTTGGCCACATCCTTGTCCATGGCTGCGGCCGAGCCCATCACGCCCGAGCCCACATAAGGAACGTTGGCCAGTTCGAGGAAACCCTGAACCGTCCCGTCCTCGCCGTTCGGTCCGTGGAGCACGGGCACGATGACATCGAGGCGAAGGGTGGCGGAACCTGCATGGCCGTTCAGGACGATCATCTCGCCCCCGCCGCCGGGCACCAGGGCGACCTGGGGCGCTCCCTCGGGGATCTCCAGGGATGCCGCCCCCCGTCCGCCGCCGTTGCCGCTGTCGCAGAGCAGCCAGCGCCCATCCCGTCCGATGCCGATGGGGATGATGTCGTAGCGGTCCGGGTCGAGGGCGCGCAGGACATTGGCGGCCGAGAGCTTCGAGACCTCGTGCTCCGCCGAGCGCCCTCCGAACAGAAGCCCGATCCTCTTGCGCGGCTGCGACATGCCCACTTCCTCCCCTCGCGGCCGCCCGAAGCCGCCTGCCTGAGCCGATCCTAGGAGCGGCGCGGTTAAGGTCTCATAAAGGCCGCGCCGTTCCCGCCGAGGGGCGGCATATGGGCCCTATCGGGGCCGGGGCAAGCGTCGGAGCCGCTTCAGGCCCGCGGGCTGCGGGCGGCGTCCAGGGCATTGGCGAGCGCCACATAGCCCCTGACCGGGATGTTCTCGGCCCGGATCGTTTCCTCGATCCCCGCAGCCTCGATGAGGGCCGCCGGATCCGGCGTAAGGGATTTCAGGCTCTGGCGCAGCATCTTGCGGCGCTGCCCGAAGGCGGCGCGGGTCACCGCCTCCAGGGCCCCGAGGCGGCAGGGCAGGGGGTTCGCCCGCGGCGTGAGGTGGACGACACTCGAGGTGATCTTCGGCGGCGGCACGAAGGCGGAGGGCGGCACGTCGAAGAGGATGCGCGATTCCGAGCGCCAGCCGCACAGGACCCCAAGGCGTCCGTAGTTCTTCGGGTCGCCCTCGTCGGCCACGATGCGCTCGGCGACCTCGCGCTGGAACATGAGGGTGAGCGACGACCACCAGGGCGGCCAGGCCTCCAGGGTAAGCCATCCGGTGAGCAGGGCCGTTCCCACGTTGTAGGGCAGGTTGGCGATGATCCGCACGAGCCCGTCCCCGACCAGGGGGCGGGGATCGAACGCCAAGGCATCGGCCTCGACGACCTCCAGCCGGCCCGGGTAATGGGCGGAAATCTCCGCAAGAGCCGGCAGGCAGCGGCTGTCGCGCTCGATGGCCACCACCTTCTTGGCCCCCGCCGCCAGGATGGCCCGGGTGAGGCCGCCGGGACCGGGGCCCACCTCGATCACGGTGGCGTCTTCCAGGGGACCGGCGGAGCGGGCGATGCGGCTGGTGAGATTGAGGTCGAACAGGAAGTTCTGGCCGAGGGACTTCTTGGCCATCAGCCCATGGGTGCGGACCACGTCCCGGAGGGGCGGGAGGCCGTCGATCCGGCTCATGGGGCCGCCCTTGCCCCCAGGCGGGCGGCCAGCCGGATGGCGGCCTCGAGGCTGCTGGGCTGCGCGATTCCCTTGCCGGCGATATCGAAGGCGGTGCCGTGATCGGGCGAGGTGCGCACGAAAGGCAGGCCGAGGGTCACGTTGACGGCCTCGTCGAACGCGATGGTCTTGATGGGGATGAGCGCCTGGTCGTGATACATGGCAAGGGCCGCATCGTAGCGGCTGCGGGCGCGGGCATGGAACATGGTGTCCGCCGGAAGGGGCCCGGACACCGCGATGCCCTCCTGCCGCAGGATCTCGGCCGCCGGCGCGACGATCCCCAGGTCCTCGGATCCCATCGCGCCGTTCTCCCCCGCATGGGGGTTGAGGCCCGCGAGCGCAAGGCGCGGATGGGAGATGCCGAACCGCTCCCTCAGCTCCCGCGCCACGATCCGCCCGGTGAGAACGATCAGGTCGGTGGTCAGGCGGGCGGGCACGGCCGAGAGGGGGATGTGAACCGTCACGGGCACGACGGCCAGTTCCTCGCTCCACAGCATCATGACCGGGTGGGGAACCCGGCCCCCGGCGTCCGCCGCAAGGGCGGCCAGGAATTCCGTATGCCCCGGATGCCGGAACCCGGCCTCGTAGAGCACGTGCTTTGCGATGGGGTTGGTCACCAGCGCCGAGGCCGCCCCATCGCGAACCAGCCGCACGGCGGTCTCGATGGATTCGATGACGGAGGAGGCATAGGCGGGATCGGGCCGGCCCGGGGTCGCGGAAACCGGCGACGCCAGAGGAACGACCGGAAGCGCGTCCGGAAACGCAGCCCGAATCCGCGACGGGTCGACGGGAACGATGGGAATTGTCCAGCCCTGGGATTGCGCGACGCGCTCCAGAAAGCCGGGATCGGCCACTGCGGCGAAGGGCGGCAACCGGGCTTCCTCGCGCCTGAGCCAGGCCTTCAGAATCAGCTCGGGACCGATCCCGGCCGGGTCGCCTTGGGTCAGGAGGAGAGGCCCTGGGTTCAGTCCCGTCACTAGTTGAAGAGACCGGAATCGGCGGAGTTGGCGGAATTGAAGTTCTGCGAGATCGTCGCTTCGCCGAGGGTGCGCAGTTCGAGGCTCAGAAGCACCGTATGGCTCCTGTCCTTCTCGCCCGAGCTAGAGGCCACGTCCCGTGGAGACATGGAGTACCTGATCGAGAAGTTGGTGCACTCGTCGATGTAGCCTAGGCCCAGGGACATGGAGCTGACGTAGGCGGCGTCCTGCTTGTTGTAGACCGCGGCGCCGGGAGTGGTGGCCAATTGCGCCATATAGGTCTCGCGCGCCAGGAGATAGCGGTCGAGGTCGAGCAGAACCGAGCCCGCGACGTACCAGTTCGGCGTCAGGTTCCAGCGGGCGGAGGTCAGCACGCCCTCGCGGCGATGGGTGAAGCCGATATTGGGCTGCGCCTCATAGCGCGCATAGGTCACGGAGGTCGAGACCGGCAGGTAGGGATCGAAGCTTGCCCTGAAGCCCGCCTCGATGCGGTTGAGACCCAGGTCCTCGTGGTCGAAACGGGCGCGGGTCACGAAGGAGAAGTTCTTGTTGGGCGAGATCTGGAGGCGCCCCACATAGTCGGAGGCGCGGGATTCGAGGCCCGAATCCAGGCCCACATTGGCCAGGTCGCCCTGCCGGAAGGAGTTGCGGCCCGCCACCTGATAGGATTGTCCGAACAGCACGTTGGCGTAGAAATCGTCCGCGCCCGTGACGGTGTATTGCAGGCCCACATTGGCGCGAACGCCGCCTTCGGCCCGGTCGTAGCCGGAGAACTTGTCCCAGTCGAAGAGCGACGTGTCGTCGAAGATCAGGCTCTGGGCGTCCTCGTTGGGCAGATGGCCGATCCGCGTCTCGTTCGGGCGGGCGATCACCTGCGCGATCGGCTCCAGGATCTGCTTTCCGGAGGTGCCGAGATCGGCAACCAGGGGGAAGCGGTACTCGAGGCCGATCGCCGGGGTGGCGCGGAAGAGGAAATCGTCGTCGCCCTCGAGGAAGTTGCTCAACCCGATGTTCTGGTAGCCGTTGAACTCCGGAGCGATCCAGTAATTGTCGGCCCGGAGGTAGGCGAACGGCGTCCAGACCTGGCCGACGGGGTCGATGAATTCACGCCGCCAGGATGCGCTGATCGAGGCCCGGGACGTGGACCCGCTGATGCCGCGCACGAGGCAGGAGCCGCGCTCGAACACGGCGCAGGTCCTGTAGAGACCCAGGAAGTTCGTCCGCTGCCGGGGAATCTCCTCGAACTGAGCGGCCTCGCGCGAGAGGCTCGTCACGTTCACGTCGATGGCGAACTCGCCGCCGAGGACGGGCGGGGTGATCCGCTTGTTGTAATCGAGCACCGGATGCACCACCGGCTGCTGCTTCTGCCAGTCGCGGCTGGACAGGCCCTGGAAGTAATAGCCCCGCACGTCGAAGAACGAGCGGTCCCCCTGTCCCTGGAGGTAGAGGGTCGAGATCGCTTCCTTGAGATAGAGCGTGTTCAGGCTCTCGCTGCGAACGCGGTAGTTCTCCAGGAACCACTTGTCCGACAGCAGGACGATGTCCCAGCCCCACCTCCAGCGGTCGTTGATGTAGAACAGGCCGGTGGTCTCGATCGAGCCGCGGAACTCCCGGTCGCCGGGGCCGCTCGGGCTGTCCAGGAAAGCGTCGGGATCGAGCTGCGAAATGCCCGCGGCGCGGATGTTGTAGATGCCGTTGTCGAGGCGGTGGCGCCACTCGACCTGGCCGAGAAGCCCCTGCCGGCTCAGAACCGTCGGAGTCACGGTCAGATCGAAATTCGGCGCGATGGCCCAGAAGAACGGGACGCCTAAGCCGAATCCCAGGGTGTTGGAATAGACGTAACGCGGCGCAAGGACGCCCGTCTTGCGTTTGACGGTCGGGTCCGGCGTCCAGAAATAGGGCAGGTAGGCGACCGGCAGCCCAAAGATCTCGAGGCTCGCATCCTCGTAGTAGATGGTCTGCTCGCTGTTGTTGTGGATGATTTTCGCGGCCTTGACCTGCCAGAGCGGCGGCTTCTCGGGATTTTCCTTGCACGGCTCGCAGGCCGTGTAGGTGCCGCGCTCGAAAATGGTGGTCTCGCCCCCGGCGCGCTCGGCGCGCGGCGCGGAAAAGCGGGTGGTGAGGGGCCTGCCGTACTCGACCGAGGACTGCACCACCCGCAGGGAATCGATTAAGCCGCTCTTGAAGTCGTCCGTCAGCTCGAAGCGGTCGCCCGACGCGACGGCGCCGCTGGCGTCGGTAAGCCGGGCATTGCCTTCGGCGTGGACGCGGCCCGTGTTCCGGTCGTAGATGACCCGGTCGGCCTGGAGCGTCCGGCCCTGGTAGTTCATCTGAACGTCGCCGGAGGCGGCGATCGTGTTCCGGTCGTTGTCGTAGACGATTTCCTTGGCGTCGACGAGCAGCCGGTCCTGCTGGCCCGAAGCCGAGCGGGCCTGGACCCGGGCGCTGATGGCGTCGTTGAGGGATTGCTGGGCAAGCACGGGCGAAGACCCAGCGGCATACAGAAGAGCCGCCGCGACCGCAGACATTGCGATCGTTGTCTTGAGCCCTGTCATCCCCACTCCTTACCCCGCGCCCTGGTGAGAACGATCAGCCGTCCTCCTGGTACAATAACGCCAGGGTCCCTAACAGACTGCCTACGACAGCCGGGAACCAGGCGGCAACAACCGAGCTGATGAGGCCGGAGGCTCCAAGCTCCGCCATAAGCTCAGTGGCGACATAAAGCATGAACCCGGCCGCGACGCCACCCAGAACCATCGTCGCCACGCCGCCAAATCGAAAGAATCTTAACGACACGGAAGCGGCGACGAAGACCATGGCGATGAAAAGAAGCGGGCGCGCCAGGAGGATGTCGTAATGCAGGCGATAGGTGGTGGTGTTGACGTCCGCCCGCTCCATGCGCTCGATGGTCTGCTTCAGCTCCCAGAACGGAACCGCGTCCGGCTCGATGAAGCTCTGCCTCACCTGGCTCGGCTGGAGGCTCGAGGCGATCATGTAGCGCTCGTGCGATTGGGGCTCCTCTGTTGCCGAAAGGACACGGGCGTCCTTCAGCTCCCAGAAGCCTTCGTGGAGGGTGGCCTCCCGGGCCTCGATTCGATGGGAGAAGGAGCCGGATTGGTCGAAGGCGTAAACCGTCACGCGGCTTAAGGTCGTGGTGTTGTTGACGAGGCCGTCCGCCCGGAAGACCGCCTGGCCGTCCAGGCTCTTCTGGCGAAGCCAGATCGCCTTGCCCTGCGTCGGCGCGGCGCGGGAGAAGATCTTGGACTCCAGGGCGGAGGCGCGATGTTTCAGGGTCGCCGAGACCGGATTGTAGACCGTGACCGACACGATGCCGATGGCGAGCGCCACCAGGAGCCCCGGCTGCAGGAACTGCCATGCGGAAATCCCGGCCGCCCGGGCGACCACGAGTTCGAGCTTGCGGCTGAGCTGCAGAAGCGCCGCCATGCTGCCGAAGAGAACCGCGAAGGGCATGACCTGCTCGGCGATGGCCGGGGTCCTGAACAGGGCGAGCTGAGCCATCGTCCCGGCGGTCGCGCCCTCGGCGTCGCCGGCGCGGCGCATGAGTTCCACGAAGTCGAGGGTGTAGACGAGGGCGAACACGGTGGCGAAGACCAGGAAGATGGTCTTCAGGAACTGCCTTGAGAAATAGGCTCCCAGCGTCCGGCCGATCAGCATGGTCAGGCCTTCTGAGGCATGGGCGGGCGCGACGGGAGCAGGGCGCGGCCGAGCGCCCGGATCCTGCTCCGGGCCGCCTGGGCGGCGGAGCCCTGCAGGATGAGCAGTAGGCAGATGACGATCGTCCCCAGGGGAAGGGCATAGACCCCGACGACCGCCGCCGGGGTCCGGACCACGGCGCTCGATGCGGCAAAGCCGAGGATTCTGAGCAGGACCACCGCCACCACGGCGGACGCGATGGCCAGGCCGCGCCCCTGGCGGGTGGTCTGGGCATTGCCCAGGGCCGCAAAGGCGATGATCATCATGGCCAGCGGGTAGAGCCAGGACGAAAGGCGCTCATGCAGCTCCGCCCGGAAGCGCCCCTCCTGAACCTTGTAGAGGAACTCTTTCCTGTCCGGAAAGAGGAGCTGGGTCGTGCTGCGCTCCCGCGGCTTGTAGACGACGTTCCCATCCTCCTTGTTGAAGGCGGACAGGTCGACCGCGTAGCGCTCGAAGGCCACGATGGACGAGTCGCGGCTGTTCGGCTCCTT
>DATHAU010000371.1:0-3182 GCA_035296545.1 Microvirga sp. | reverse complement strand
CGAGGGACCTGGCCCGGATCACGTTCTTCCGGTCGGCGTGCTTGGTGAATTCCCGCACATAGGGATGGCGGGAGTGGATGATGAGGTCCTCCGGCGTGCCGATCTCCAGGATCTTGCCGTCCCGCATGATGGCGATGCGGTCGGCGAGCCGGATGGCTTCGTCGAAGTCGTGGGTGATGAACACGATGGTCTTGCGCAGCCGCTCGCGCAGGCCCGCGAACTCGTTCTGCAGCTCCCGCCGCAGGAGCGGATCGAGGGAGGAGAAGGGCTCGTCCATGAACAGGATCGGCGGGTCCGTGGCGAGCGCCCGGGCGATGCCGACCCGCTGCTGCTGACCCCCCGAAAGCTCCCTCGGGTAATGTCCTTCCCGGCCGGAGAGGCCGACCAGCGACAGGAGCTCCCCTGCCCGCCTGCGCCTCTCGTCGGGGCCGACGCCGCGGATCGACAGGGGAAACGCCACGTTGTCCAGCACGGTGAGGTGGGGCAGCAGGGCGAAGTGCTGGAACACCATGCCCATGAAGCGGCGGCGGATATCGGTGAGCTCGGACGCCGAGGCCGCGGTCACGTCGATCCCCTCGATGGTGACCTGCCCGCGGCTCGGCTCGATGAGGCGGGTGATGCAGCGCACCAGGGTGGACTTGCCCGAGCCGGACAGGCCCATGATCACGAAGCATTCGCCGGGATAGATGTCGAAGGTGGCGTCCTTCAGGGCCGCCAGGCCTGCGGCGGAATCATCGCCGTCATGGGTCGCGCCGTAGAATTTCCAGACGTTCCTGCAGGCGATGATCGGCGCCGTCATACCTCTGCTCCATCGCGCCTGTGGCTTGAACTCTGAGGCCCATGAAGGAGGCGCCCTCACCGGCCGATGAGGGCGCCCCCGGACCTTACATCAGCCATTTGCCCCAGGTGTTCTTGTTGGTCGAAACCCAGTCGGCCACCACCGCGTCGAGGTCCTCGCCCTTCACGTCCACCCGCTCGACGAGCTTGCCCATGTCCTCGTTGCTGATCCGGAAGGCCTTCACGGCCTCCGCCGCCTTGGGCCATTTCTTGGCCATGCCCGCCCAGGCCGCCTTCCAGATCGGGCCTTCGGGCTTGGCGCAGTTGTACTTGCCGCTGGAATAGCACTCCGCCGTATAGGGCGGGAACTTGATCCACTCGCCCTTGTACTTGATCGGCACCCAGTGGGGCGCATAGACCCAGAGCACGATGGGCTGCTGCTTCGCGTAGGCGGCGTCCAGCTCTGCGAACAGGGCGGCGTCCGTGCCCGCGTGAACCACCTCGAAGTCCATGGGCAGGCTCTTCACGCGCTCGTCATCGTAGCCGCCCCAGGTGACGGGGCCGCCGAGATAGCGCCCCTTGGGCGCGGTCTCCACCGTGGAGAAGAGCTTGGCGCAACCGTTCAGGGCCTTCCAGTCGGGCAGGCCGGGGCATTTCGCCAGCATGTAATGGGGAACCCACCATTCCTCCTTCGACAGCATGCCGGTTTCGCCCATGTTGACCACCTTGCCGGTGGCGACCGCGGCCTCCAGGGCCTCGCGCCCGGTGGTGGCCCAGATCTCCATGGCGGCGGTGAGGTCGCCGGATTGCAGGCCGGTCAACTGCGCCAGATAGTCGGCCTGCACGTATTCCACGTTGTAGCCGGCCGACTTGAGGACGGAGCCCATGATCTTGGTCGAGATGATCTGGCCCGACCAGTCGTTGATCGTGAGCTTGATGGGATCCTTGGACTCGGGCTGCGCGGATGCGGACGGGGAAAGGAGGAAGAGGCTCGCGGCCAGGGCGGCCCCGGCGCATTTAGACCATGTCGCGAAACTAGGCATCTGACATCCTCTGGCTTTATTTGTTTAAGGCGATGCGAGGTGGAGTTTGGTAGCAATATCCACATCTGTCAAATCTGAACCGTGCGTTTTTGGGGGATTATGTGATATTCAATGTGGCAGACGGCGCCCGTACGCAGGAGGGACAAACCCATGCTCCATGAGCCGCAGATCGGCGACAGCGCGGAGGACCGCATCCGCTCCCTGCCTGTCTGGTCCGGGGAGATCGAGGTCTCGCCCTTGACCGGCGGCATCACGAACAGGAACTACCTGGTCGCGGACCGGGCCGGGCGCTGGGTGGTCCGCTTCGGCGAGGACATCCCGATCCACGGCATCATGCGGTTCAACGAACTCTCGGCGGCGCGGGCCGCCCATGCGGCGGGCATCTCCCCGGAGGTGATGTTCTCGGCGCCCGGCGTGATGGTGACGCAATGCCTTTCGGGCCGCTCGCTGGCGCCCGAGGACGTGCGCGAGGAGCATAACCTTTCCCGCATCGTCGGGCTGATCCGCCGGTGCCATCTGGACGTGCCGGCTCATGTCCGCGGCCCTGTGCTGGCCTTCTGGGTGTTCCAGGTCATCCGCTCCTATATCGGCAGCCTGGGAGCCGAGAAATGCCGCATCGCGGCCCGGCTCCCCTCCCTTCAGGCGCAGGCCGACAGGCTCGAGGCGCTGGTCCGGCCGGTGACCATCGTGTTCGGCCACAACGACCTGCTGGCCGCCAACATCTTCGACGACGGCGAGCGGCTGTGGCTCCTCGACTGGGACTACGTGAGGCTGAACAGCCCCTTGTTCGATCTTGCGAATCTGGCCTCCAACAACGACTTCTCGCAAGACCAGGAGGCCGCCATGCTCACGGCCTATTTCGGACGCGAGCCGGATGCCGCCCTGATCCGCTCCTTCGAGGCCATGAAATGCGCCTCGCTGATGAGGGAAGCGCTCTGGAGCGCCGTGTCGGAGAACCACTCCACCATCCCGTTCGATTATGCGGCCTATACGGACGATTACCTCGCGCGCCTGGACCGGGAGCTCTCCCGCATCGGAGCCTAGAGGCTCCGGCCGTCAGGCTGCGTGAAACGCTCGAACGCGCCGGCGACCGCGCGATAGACCTCGCGCCGGAACGGCACCACCAGATCGACGGCCGCCTCGAGGCCCTCCCATCGCCA
This sequence comes from Microvirga sp., assembly GCA_035296545.1. Taxonomy (GTDB): domain Bacteria; phylum Pseudomonadota; class Alphaproteobacteria; order Rhizobiales; family Beijerinckiaceae; genus Microvirga. The sequence continues at coordinate 202 of DATHAU010000371.1, read as the reverse complement.
GGAGCTGAACTCCGGCTCCGCGCCGTTATGGCCCCCGGTCACGTCGATGTCGCCGTCCTGCCCGAGGAAGCGCATGGCGAACCAGATCTGCTGCTGGCCCCTGAAGGCCGAGAGCTTGTGCGGCGGCCCGCGATAGGGCGGAAAATCATACCGCAGCCAGGCGTCCGTGCGGCCCAGGACCTGCACCTTCGTGACGCCCGTT
>DATHAU010000370.1:0-6012 GCA_035296545.1 Microvirga sp. | reverse complement strand
CTGATCCTGCTGTTTGCCTGGATCGTGAAGACCACCTTCATCCGGATGCAGGAGAGCGCGGCAGAAGCGCACCTAGTCGGCTCGATCGATGAGTGGATTCGAAATGCAGCGATCGGCCCGCTGCCTGGCTGGACTGTGATTACAGGCGTCATGCTCTTCTACCTGTGGATCCTCTATGCTGCGCTGCGCAAGCCCAAAGGGGAGGGCGAGTTGGCATTCGGCAATGTGCACGTCTAAGGAATAAGCGTGGTCAGCAGTAAGCACCGCCATCGGAACCGGACCCACGGCAATGGGCAGTAATGACACGTTCTGGAACTCAGCCAAATGCCCGGTCTGCGGCACTAAGCGGATGTTCACCTTGACACCTAGGCTGATTGAGGTTTGGATCGACCCTCATTCTCAGGCTAGTCTGACTTGGAACCTTCCGCCACGATCTTGAGCATGTCATCGGGAAGCGGCCGCTGCAGCTTAAGTGCCTCATCAGCGGGCGCGGAGAGCCAGATCTCGTTATCCTTTGGCGTTCAACGCATCGACCGCGTGCTGTGCGAAGCGTGCTGAAAGGGGTCCCACTTTGCTGGCATCCGCATCGGCGGCATTTCCCGCCTTCGCCCGTCCCGCGATACCCTCGAAAATGACGGCGAAGCGGAAGAGGGCAAAGGCCATGTGGAATCTCGTAATGCGCAGGCTGTGGTTTACGGCAGCGTAGTAAGCCTCAAGGAACTCCGTTTCGGTCGGGAGGCCCAACGCAGACAAATCTAAGCCTTTCAAGCCTCCATATTCCTCGGGCCAGGAGTGCCAGCCCATGCACGCATGGGCGAGATCAGCCAGGGGATGGCCCAGCGTCGACAGCTCCCAGTCAAGGATCGCAATGACGCGCGGCTCACGCTGGTGGAACATGACGTTGCCGACGCGGTAATCTCCATGCGATATTCCTGTTGCGTCCTCATCCGGAATGTTCTGAGGCAGCCACGCAATGAGGTTCTCAATGTTGCCATCATCGCGGGTGCGAGAGAGCTCCCACTGCGTCGTCCAGCGCGCGATCTGACGGGTAAAATAACTCCCACATCTGCCGTAATCGGACAGGCCCAGGGCCGCTGGATCGAGATTGTGGAGCGATGCGAGCGCCTGCGCTAGCGACTGATACATTATTCTACGCTCCCCTGAGGCGACCCCCGGCAGGGCCGCATCGTGGAACACGCGCCCTTCAAGGCGCTCCATGATGTAAAACAGCGTTCCAATGACCTCGCGATCAGCGCAGAACAGAACAACCGTTGGCACAGGAACATCGGCGTTCCGCAACGCCGCCATGACACGGTACTCCCGGTCGACCGCATGAGCGGATGGCAATAGGTTGCCGGGCGGCTGCTTGCGCAAAACCAGCCTCCGGTTGGCATAATTGACGAAATATGTCGGATTGGACTGCCCACCCGAGATGCGCTCTAGGTGCATCGGGCCTTCAAGGCCAGAGATCGAGGCACGCAGAAAACTGTCCAGATGCTCGGGATTGAACTCCATCGCACTCTCCTTCCCAATAGCGGGACCGTTAGTTATCGCCGTGCTCCTGGTGTGTGTGCCGCTGCTGCATCCGTTCGTGTTCTTCCAATGAGCTTTGTAGGCTCGTTGCTCCCCTAAGACGAAGTGGTGCCAGCCTCGACGGACCAGCGCCAGATATTCGACCCTTCGGAGGTGAGGAACCGGTTGAGCACCATGCGGTGAACCTCGTCCGCGCCATCAACCAGCCGGGCTTGGCGCGCATAGCGGTAGATCCACTCCAAGACTGTGTCCTTGGAATAGCCCCGTGCACCGTTAATCTGAATTCCGACATCGGCGGCTTGATGCAGCACGTTCGCCACGTGGAGCTTGGCCATGGACACCTCCTTGCGGGCGAAGCTGCCCTGGTCAAGTTCCCAAGCCGCCTTCATAACGAGCATGCGGCCGATCTCGATCTGCAGCGCAAGTCCTCCGAGCATGAGCTGGATGCTCTCGCGATCAGCAAGGCGCTGGCCGAAACCCGTGCGCTCCGTCGCATAGGCTTGCGCAATCTCTACGCTGCGTTTGGAAAGGCCAAGCCAGCGCATGCAGTGGGTCAACCGGGCGGGACCCAAACGGATCTGTGTGGCCTTCAGTCCTTGCCCCTCTCCAATGAGCACGTTCTCTTCGGGAATCTCCAACCCCTTGAACGCAATCTCGCAATGACCGCCATGCTCCTCTGGCCCCATAATGGGGATGCGGCGCAGGATCTCCCACCCCGGTTGGTGCTTGTGGAAGAGGAAGGCGGTCAAGCCATAACGCGAGTCATCTGACGTGCGGGCGATCAGGATAAAGTGGCTCGCTTCACCGGCTCCTGTGATGAACCACTTGCGCCCATGCACCACATAGGTGCCGCCACGCTTTTCCGCACGGGTTTGGATCATGCTTGGATCGGAGCCGCCACCGGGATGAGGCTCGGTCATAGCGAAGGCGGAGCGCACGTCGCCGTGCACGATCGGCTGGAGCCAACGCTCCTTCTGGGCGGGTGTGCCCACAGCCTCGAGCAGCATCATGTTGCCATCGTCGGGAGCCGCGGAATTGAATACCACGGGACCAAAGATCGAGCGGTTCATCGCCTCATAGCACACCGCCATACCAACTTTATCGAGGCCGCCGCCCCCGGTCTCTGGCTTGAGCTGAAGGCACCAGAGGCCCTCGCCCTTGGCCTTTTCCCGCATACGCCGAAGCAGATCCAGGTTGATGTTCTCGTGCTCGTCAAAAGACGCGGGGTCGGACTCGAGCGGAATGAGTTCGTGCTCCACGAATGCTGCAATTCGCGAGCGGTAATCCTCGATCCTCGGTGAGATGCAGAAATCCATGGGGTTACCTTAAAGAGTGGACACGAGGTGGCCGCCATCGACGGCAAGCGTCGTGCCGGTGATGTAGGAACCTGCGTCGGAGCAAAGGAGCAGGAGCGCGCCGTCGAGATCCTCAGGCCGCCCGAGGCGGCGCTGGGGAATGCGCTTGACCATGGCCTGACCTGCCTCGCTGGCGAAGAAGTCCTGGTTCAGGTCGGTTTCGATATAGCCAGGACATAGCGCATTGACCCGAATGTCATAGCGCGCAAGCTCGAGCGCCATAGCTTTGGTTAGCTGCACGACGCCCGCTTTGGAGGCGGCGTAGGGCGCCACATGGCCTGCGGTGCGCAGGCCCAATATGGACGCGATGTTGACGATGGCGCCGCCTCTTCCTTGAGCTTTCATCAGGCGCGCTGCGCCCTGCGCAACGAGGAAGCTGCCCTTGAGGTTGGTATCAACCACATGGTCCCATTGCTCCTCCGAAAGATCGAGAACGGGTCGGATCGCAGTCACGCCCGCATTGTTGACGAGGATGTCGAGACTGCCACCAGAAGTGATCTCGGCAAATACGTTGGCAACTGAGGTGCTGTCAGTTACGTCCATTGAGAGCGCGCGAGCCTGGCCTCCTGCGCAAGCGATCTTATTGCAAAGATCATCCAGCGGCTGCGTTCGCCTCGCGCCGAGAATGACTTGCGCGCCAGCGCCAGCAAGAACCTGCGCAAAGTGCCAGCCGAGGCCGCTGGACGCCCCAGTGACAAGGGCAACACGTCCTTCCAGATTGAACGTGGCAGACACCGGCGATCCTCCCTCAAAGCTTCGCTGCGAGACTATAAATTAGCAGCAAACGTTCATTTCTCTATGAGAACTCTATCACCTTGGGAATCGGGCGGCCGTTTTCCGCCTGTCGTAGGGCGAAGGCGATCTGCTCTTCCGTGTAGCGCGTCTTCTTCATGGCACTGACCCTCCCCAAGGATCAAAATGCCCGAAAAAGGTGCCCTCAACATGGACCAGTTTGACGGGTCAGGATCACCGGACCTGTCCGTTGGCGCTCATCCAAGAGCAGAATGTTGGCTGAAATATCGGGCGGGTCCTGCTTTGACACCAAACTTCGACCCCGTGAACACCCCTGAGACCGCGTGGACACCCTGTCCATTCGAGTCACAAGTGTAGCGAATGGATTCTGTCGCATTTGCGCTTTCCAGTGACTCACGTCATCCCATCAGCCTATGCTGCCCAAGCTTGCTTAAGTCTAGGTTCCTAGCTTTTTCGGGCTGCTTTCCCCAACACGCCCGTTACGGCTCCCTCAATCAGACTGAATATGAAGGGAAGGGCGCTCCCTTAGCATCCGCGCTTGGCGAAGGCGAGTACATCGACAACAACCTCGACCTTCCTGAGCAGGTCAAGCGTCTCGCTTGAGGCTTGGTCACCTCAGGGTGACACGTACTGAACACCCGCTCCCGATTGTCGAATGGATCACCGCCCTGACGAGCAATCTTGCGTAGCCTCTGCGCCCTCGCTCGAGCCACTAAGAGCGAGATCTCAGTGCAAGAGCCAAGGCCATGTCCCCGACGCTTACCTTGGACCATAGTGCGCAGGATCCACCACTTGGAACACAAGCCGTCTACCTTCAGGTAGAGACCATCCCCATCTGCGTAGAGCCCAGGGATCCGCGCGTCGTGAACGAATATCCTGGACAGAGCCAAAGACGGGTGACGTTGGCGCACTTGCAGCCAGGTTTCCTGGATCAGCCACAATCGCAGACTGTAGAAAGAACCGGAGGCGACACTCACTTCAGCCCGCGCATTCCTCTATGCTGCTTCCGTTACGCTCCCCCTCCGCCGCTTAGGATGGCTCTCATGATTATCGGGAATGACTCTTGGGTCAGCAGCCCTGTCTTGTAACAGCTAGCGTTCCGGAGTTGTATTGAGCGCGGGTGAATCTTCGTGCGATCCGAACGATGAGGGGAAGCGATGCCTAGGATAGAAGGTGGATGCCTCTGTGGTGCTGTTAGCTACCGATCCGACGCCGAACCTGCAATGCAGGTCGTCTGCCACTGCAAAACCTGTCAGAAAAACTCCGGGTCAGCCTTCTCCATGAACGTGGCGGTGCCTCAGGACAGCTTGGTCATCGAGGGTGAGGCATTGCGCTCCTACATTGACCACAGCGGCGCGAGCGGACAAGCGTTCCACCGCCACTACTGTGGCAGCTGCGGCTCGCATGTCTACAGCCATGGCGCGGCCTATGGAGCGATTGCCTTTATCAAGGCAGGAACGCTTGATGACGCGACGTGGGTAGCGCCGACGGTGCACATTTGGTCCGCCGAAAAGCTTCCTTGGGTCTCCATCCCAGAAGGCGCCACCCAGTTTCCAGGCAACCCAGGCTAGCGGCAAAGCGGTGGATCGTCGATCGAACGCTGCCTGGATCAGGCGCTATCGGCGGCTGATCCGTGACCACGAGCGGCACACACGTAAAGCAGCGACTTTCGTGCGCCTCGCGGCGATCCGCCTCGTGCTCCGCCGCCTCGCAGCAAGCCTCTGATTACGAATGGTCGAAGAGCGTGGGCAGATATCAGCGCGCTAGGCGCGACTTGTGATACAGTTGATGCTATGGCCGTGTAATCCGGCCAGAAAGGGCGATATCGCCCGTCCGTAACGGTCACTTAAGCCAGAGGAGCGAGGTCATGGTCACGCGACTGACCGGCGCAGGAATAATCATCGTCGCCTTGCTCGCTCCTGCGACAATTGCATCCGCACAGAGTGACGTACCGGACCTCAAGGGGAGATGGACTGGGACGACCGAGGTCGTTCTCCGCTCCAAGGTCTCTGAGCACATAGACCCGGCCGGCCAGACAACATTCACGACCATCCCGTTCACGATCACTATTGAGAGGCAGGATGGTTACCGCTTTGCTGGGACTTGGGCCAGTGCGCGCGCCACCGATCCGCTTATTGGCAATGTCCGATCAGATAGGAAGCGGCTTCACATGGTTGACAACGATGGAACTTTGACCGGCGAGCTTCTGGAGCCTGACAAGATGGAAGTATGCCGAACGGAGGTCGCGCCGGACTCGATGGCGGTGATCTGCGGCATCTTCACGCGCGAGCGTGAGGTACGGCCGTAAGACACCAGCCGGCTGCCGGCGCGCCTTTTGCCCCGCCCACTCCCGGTTATGGCTACGCGATCC
>DATHAU010000369.1:0-3001 GCA_035296545.1 Microvirga sp. | reverse complement strand
ATGTACCCGTCGGGAAAGCCCATCCCGCTCAGCTCCATGGAGCACCACAGGGTCAGCAGCAGGCTTAGCGCAGCCCAGCCGATGGCGATGGAGCGCGCCAGGGCGCTGCGGGGCTTCCGCTCCATGAGCGGGGACGAACGGGACATGGCGATGAGGACGGCTCCCGACGGATGAACATGATTTCATCACGACGATAGCACGCCGTTCGGGTCGCGGAAGCCCTGCCGGTCAGCCGCGGCGCAGCCCAAAAAGAAAGGCCCCCGGGGAGGGACCTGTCTCGACCGAGCCTTGAATGGCTTTCAGCCCCGCTGGGCGACCGTCACATAGTCGCGCTGCGGCGCGCCCGTATAGATCTGCCGCGGGCGGCCGATGCGCTGGGACGGGTCCTCGATCATCTCGCTCCACTGGGCGATCCAGCCCACCGTGCGGGCCAGCGCGAACAGCACCGTGAACATGGAGGTGGGGAACCCCATCGCCTTGAGGGTGATGCCCGAATAGAAGTCGATGTTCGGGTAGAGCTTCTTCTCGACGAAGTAGTCGTCCTTCAGGGCGATCTGCTCCAGCTCCACGGCCACGTCGAGGAGCGGGTCGTCCTTGACGCCAAGCTCGTTGAGCACCTCGTGGGTGGTCTTCTGCATGATGCGGGCGCGCGGATCGTAGTTCTTGTACACTCGGTGGCCGAAGCCCATGAGGCGGAACGGATCGTTCTTGTCCTTGGCCTTGGCGATGTATTCGGGGATCCGGTCGGGGGTGCCGATCTCCTCCAGCATCTTCAGGGCCGCCTCGTTGGCGCCGCCATGGGCGGGACCCCAGAGGCAGGCGATGCCCGCCGCGATGCAGGCGAAGGGGTTGGCGCCCGACGAGCCGGCCAGGCGCACCGTCGACGTCGAGGCGTTCTGCTCGTGATCCGCGTGCAGGATGAAGATCCGGTCCAGCGCCCGCGAGAGCACCGGATTGACCTTGTATTCCTCCGCCGGCACCGCAAAGCACATGCGCAGGAAGTTGGACGTGTAGTCCAGGTTGTTCTGCGGGTACACGAAGGGCTGGCCGATGGAATACTTGTAGGCCATGGCGGCCAGCGTGGGCATCTTGGCGATCATGCGCATGGAGGCGATCATGCGCTGGTGCGGGTCCGAGATGTCGGTGGAATCGTGGTAGAAGGCCGAGAGCGCGCCGACGCAGGCCACCATGATGGCCATGGGATGCGCGTCGCGGCGGAAACCCGTGAAGAACCGGTTCATCTGGTCGTGCACCATGGTGTGGCGCGTGACGCGGTAGTCGAAATCCGCCTTCTGGGCCGCGGTGGGCAGCTCCCCGTAGAGGAGCAGGTAGCAGGTTTCCAGGAAGTCGCCGTGCTCGGCGAGCTGATCGATGGGATAGCCGCGATAGAGCAGGATTCCCTTGTCGCCGTCGATATAGGTAATCTTCGATTCCGTGGCCGCCGTGGAGGTGAAGCCGGGATCGTAGGTGAACATCCCGGTCTGGCCATAGAGCTTCGAGATGTCGATCACGCTCGGGCCGATCGTGCCTTCCATCACCGGCAGTTCCACGGTCTTGTCATTCACGGAGAGTGTGCTGGAACTCATGGTCTTGGCCCTTTCAAAAGGAGGCCGGGCATAACCTAGAGCAACCGCCGGTTCGGAGAAGAGGCTCCGGGCAGGGCTGCCGAACCGAGGTCTGCCGGTCGGTAGGTGATGGACGCCTTCGGTAGCTTATCCGTAGGGGGCGGGCAAGCACGTCTAAAGGCGAGGATATGCCCCTATGCCGCAGGCGCATCCTCGAGCCGATCCCGCAGGCGCAGCAGGGTTTCGTCCCGTCCGAGCACGGCCATCACGTCGAAGATGCCCGGCGACGTGGCCCGTCCCGTCAGGGCCGCGCGCAGGGGCTGCGCCACCTGTCCGAGCTTCGCCCCGATGGCCTCCGCGTGCTCGCGCACGACCGCCTCCACGCCCGCGGCCGTCCACTCCTGCACGGCGGCCAGCTTTTCGGGAATGCCCGCGAGGCGCGCGCCGCCGTCGGACAGAAGGGCCGCCGCCTTCTCGTCGAGGCGCAGGGGGCGCCGGGCATAGAGGTAGTAGGCGCTGTCGAGCAGTTCCACCAGGGTCTTGGCCCGCTCCTTCAGGCCCGGCATGGCTGCGACGAGCTGATCCCGCAGGGCCGGGGCGAAGGCGGGGCCCAGGCCGCGTTCGGCGCCGATCTCCGGCAGCAGCCCTTCCATGGCGTCCACCAGTTCCTCGTCCCCGGCAAGCCGCATGTAGTGGCCGTTGAGATTCTCGAGCTTGGCGAAATCGAAGCGGGCCGGCGAGCGGCCGATGCTGGCGAGGTCGAAGGCGTCGATCATCTCCTGCGTGGAAAAGATCTCCTGGTCGCCGTGGCTCCAGCCGAGGCGCACCAGATAGTTGCGCAGGGCCTCGGGCAGGTAGCCCATGCCGCGGTAGGCCTCGACGCCCAGCGCCCCGTGGCGCTTGGAGAGCTTGGCCCCGTCCGGCCCGTGGATGAGCGGGATATGGGCCATCTTCGGCACGGCCCAGCCGAGGGCCTGGTAAATCTGCGTCTGGCGCGCGGCGTTGGTCAGGTGGTCGTCGCCGCGGATCACGTGGGTGATATCCATGTCGTGGTCGTCCACCACCACGGCGAGCATGTAGGTGGGCGTTCCGTCGGAGCGCAGGAGAACGAGATCGTCCAGGTCCTTGTTCTGCCACACCACGCGGCCCTGGACCTCGTCCTCCACCACCGTCTCGCCCTCGGCGGGCGCTTTCAGGCGGATCACGGGCTTCACGCCGGCCGGGGCCTCGGCCGGATCGCGGTCGCGCCAGCGGCCGTCATAGCGCAGGGGGCGGCCCTCGCGGCGGGCGGCCTCGCGCATCTCCTCCAGCTCCTGCTGGCTCGCATAGCAGTAATAGGCGCGCCCCTGCGCCAGCAGGCTCTCGGCCACCTCCCGGTGGCGGGCGGCGCGGGAAAACTGGTAGACCACGTCCCCGTCCCAATCGAGGCCGAGCCA
>DATHAU010000368.1:0-34915 GCA_035296545.1 Microvirga sp. | reverse complement strand
CGACGGTCCGATGTTGTCCAGCGGCCAGGAGAGCGTCACGAAAGCCCGCCGGTGTGTGGGCTCCGTCATGCCCTTCGGGCTCCCGGAGCCCGGCAGCGAAGGCTGCGCCACGACGTCATCGAGAACCTCCAAGGCCTTGATCCGCGCCGCCGCCCGCTCCTTCAGCTCCGGGGTCTCGCCAGGAACAGGGACGAAAGTTCCGCTGGATTGCTCGCCAGCCATGGCCTCGGCTGCTTCACGCGGGTCAAATGCGGTTTCGATGAGGTAATCGGCTTCGATGCGAACTGGGTCTGTCAAGACATGCTCTCCCGCCTGCGCATTTCAGTTCCGCAGCTCCGTTTGCGGATAAGCTAGAGGTGCTTGTTTGCTCCTCGGGCTATTGTCGGACGCTTGAAGAGTCGCCTTCCAGGACGCGCCATGGGCTTCAGCGCTCGCCGGACACGCCCTTCCTAAACGTACCTTCGATCAGCTTTTGGCACTATAGGGAAGCCAGGTTGCGATTCCTGGGAAGAAGATGATCAGAAGCGTCACCAGGATCAATGCAGCAACGAAGGGCAGCACAGCCTTGCTGCCATCCAAAAGATTCGTTTTCGCGATGCCGCAGGTCACGAACAGGCTGGCTCCGACCGGCGGGGTGATCAGCCCGATCGAGAGTCCCAGGACAGTGACGATGCCGAACTGCACCGGATCGATCTGCAGGCTCCTGATCAACGGCCACAGCACCGGCACCAGGATGATGACATTGGCGCCGAGGTCCAGGAACATGCCGGCGATCAGATAGACTCCAAGGATCAGGATGAGAACGAGATAGGGATCCCGGGTGATATCCATGATCATCTGAGCGGCAGCCTGCGGGATCTGTTCGCGGGTCACGATCAGGCCATAGAGGGACGCCGCAGCGATCATCAGCATGACGACGCCGTTGGTGATGGCCGTCTCGCGGATGATCCCCGGAATGTCGCTCCATGCGATGGTGCGATAGACGTAGCGGCCGACGAAAAGCGCATAGAGCACAGCCACGACCGACGCCTCGGTCGGGGTCGCGATCCCGTAGCGGATCGAGCCGATGATCACCAGCGGCATGAACAGCCCCCAGATGCTTGCCCGCGCGGCGCGGCCGATGCTGCTCAGCGACGGTCGGGGGCCCTTCGGATAGCCGCGGCTGACGGCGAGAAGCCAGGACGTGATCATTAGGGCAAGCGCCATGATGATTCCCGGAATGACTCCACCGATGAACAGGTCGCTCACGGACACCCCGGTCACCACGGCAAAAATGATCATTGGGATCGAGGGAGGAATCATCACCGCGATGGTTGATGCGCTGGCAGTGACAGCGGCGGTGAAAGGCGCATCATAGCCCTTCGCAATCATCGGCGGGATCAAAGCGCCGCCCGTCGACGAGGCTTCAGCCACGGCGGATCCGGTCATGCCGCCCATCAGGGTGCCGGAGGCGATATTGGCGTGAGCCAGGCCGCCCCGCAGCCAGCCGACGACGGAATCGGCAAAATCCACGATGTCCTTAGCGATGCCGCTGCGCCCCATCAGGTGCCCGGACAGGAGAAAGAAGGGCACGGCCAGAAGCACGAAGCTGTCCATGGAGGCGGTCATCTTCTGAACCACCAGGGTGACCGGCAGCCCGCCATAGACGAGCGCCCCCAGCGATGCGATGGCCAGCGCGAAGGAGACGGGGACGTTGATCAGGAGCAGGAGGGCAAAGCCGACGAGCAGCACGGTCGCCATGATCAGACCTCGGACGCGAGTGTTTGGGTGGCTGCTTCCCGGCGCGTCCCGCTGAGCCACCCGACGACGATGTCGCCGGCGATCAGAAGAGTCATGGCCGAGTACCCGGCATAGACGACGCTCATGGGTAGTTCGAGCACTGCCGACGGCTGCGAGTGGGTGATCCCCACGATCCGGAAGCTCGCAAGGAGAGTGTAAAGGCAGTAGCCGAGCACCAGCACTTCAACGACGCGGCTGGTCCAAGCGTTCATGGCCTGGGAATTGAGATAGGTCACCGCATCCAACGCAATGTGCGAGCGGTTCTTCCAGGCAACCCACGCGGAGATGTAGGAAATCCAGATGAACAGGTAGCGCGCCAGTTCCTCCGACCATACCAGAGGGTCATTGAAGAGGTAGCGCCAAATCACTTGGGCGGTGCACGCAACGACCATTGCGCCAAACAGGCCCACGAGGGCCGACAGGACAAGGCGCTCGATGAAGGCCCATAGGCGGGCAATGATCATTGTTACATCCCCAGGAGAACGGAGGACGCGGCAAGGAGCGCCGCGTCCCAACCGAGAGGAAATGCGGCCGTTATCAGTTGCCGGCGGCCCGGATCTTCTCGAGCATGCCCTGATCCACGTTCTTCTGGCTCGACGCAATCTCGGCGGTGGCTGCGCGGAACGGGGTCATATCGATGGTCTCGACCACCATGCCCTTCTTTTTGAGCTCCTCCAACTGCTCCTTCTCAAGCCGCTGGGAGGTTTCCCTCTGGTAGGCCGTGGCCTCGGTGATGGCCTCGCGAACGGCCTTCTGCTGGTCGGGGCTCAGTCGGTCCCAGGCGACCTTGCTGAACATCGCCGCGTGAGGCCCGTAAACGTGCCCGGTAAGGGTCAGGTATTTCTGCACCTCCCATAGGGAATTGGTGTAGATCACCGTCACCGGGTTCTCCTGCGCGTCGATGACGCCCTGCCCCAGGCTCGTGAACACCTCGCCCCAGGCCATGGGAATGGGCGCCGCGCCGATTTGCTTGAAGGCCGCAATATGGACCGGATTCTGCATGGTCCGCAGCTTCACGCCCTTGAGATCGTCCGGCGCTTTGATCGACTTCTTGGTGGTCAGGTGCCGCCAGCCGTTCTCCCACCAGGCAAGGCCGACAATGCCCTTGGCATCCATGCGCTTGAGCAGATCCTGTCCCACCTCCCCGTCCAACACCTTGTAGGCATGCTGCGAATCCTTGAAGAGGAAAGGAAGGTCGATCACCCCGACCTGGGGGACGAAGGCGTTGAGCGGGCCTGTGGAGACCACGGCCATATCGACCGTGCCGAGCTGCAGCCCTTCCACCATCTCGCGCTCTTCGCCGAGCTGGCGGTCCGGGTAGACCTCCACCTTGACCTTGCCGCCGGTCTTGGCTGCAACAAGCTCTCCGAACTTCACAAGACCGAACTGGGTCGGATGACCTGCCTGAGCGCCATGGCCGGCCTTGATCACGGTTTGGGCATGAGCCGCAACCGACAGACTGACGATGGCGATAGTCGACAGCATAAGAGTTAGGCGTTTCATAGTTCCCTCCGAATTTTATCTTCGTTTTCCGGCCAGCCCTAAGCCCTCGCGGAGTGGAACCGCCCCAGCACGGCCCGGTTCTCGGAGAGGACGAGACCCGCCGAGTGTGGACGCTGGTTCCTAGTATTACAAGCCCGAAAGTGGTATGATGACTATACTATATCCGGAATGACCCTGCCGCTCCCGAGGGACTGGAATGAGGTGGCCTGCCACAAGGCGATGGCGCTCAAACAAGGGCCGACGGATCGATCCCAGGCACCGGGAGGGGCGCTCAGGGGCAAGGCGGAGGGCATCGAAGTGCGGAGGCCTGACCTAGGGGAAGACGCCTACCGGGCGTACTTGCCTGCCAGGTATGCGAGGTAGGGCTTGGGATCGAGACGCCGCCCCGTGACCCTTTCCAGCAGTTCGTCCCTGTCGAACCGGCGCCCATGCTGCCAGATCCTGGTTCGGAGCTCCTCGGCCAGCACCCCATACTTCCCGGCCTCGATTGCGGCATCGAGAGCCTGGTTTTGCGTCCGCAGAGTCTCCATGACCTGAGCGGCCATCACGTTGCCGATGGTATAGGTGGGGAACGACCCGATATACCCGGTCGACCAGTGCACGTCCTGCAGCACCCCGCGTGCATCGTCCGGAATGTCGAGATCGAGATCCCGCTTGATCAGGGCATTCCAGGCGCCGGGCAGGTCCGCCACAGGGAGCGAGCCGTCCATGAGGGCGCTCTCGATCTCGACCCGCAGCATGATGTGCAGGTCATAGGTGAGTTCATCCGCTTCAACCCGGATGAAGCCGGGCACGACACGTGTGACGGCGCGGTAGAATTCCTCGGCGTCGACGTCGCCGAGCTGATCCGGGAAATAGCCCTGGAGGTCGGAAAAGTGCAGCCGCCAGAATGTGCGGCTGCGTACGATGTGGTTCTCCCAGAGTCGAGACTGGGACTCATGGGCGCCGAAGCTTGTGCCGCCTACTGCGTAGAGCCCCACCAGATCGGTCGCCAGGGTCGTTCGCGTATGGGCGGGATCGACGCCCTGCTCATAGAGCCCGTGCCCGGTTTCGTGGGCGGTGCCGAAGATGGAAGCCGGAAGGTAATTGCGGTTGTATCGAGTGGTGATCCGGACATCATTGCGGGTGAACGACACCTCGAATGGATGAACCGTGGTATCGAGGCGCCCGCGCTGGAGATCGTAGCCGAGTTTTTCGGAGAGGCTCAGCCCGAAGGCGCGCTGGCCCTCCTCCGGGAAGTCGCGGAACAGGAAATCCGATCGTGGCGCAGGCTGCGACCTTGCCGCATCAAGGACCGGAAGCAGCCCGGCGCGAAGGCTCGCGAACAGGCTCTTGAGGCTCGCTGCCGTTTCGCCCGGTTCGTAGATGGACACCATGGCGTCATAGGGATGCCCGCTCCAGCCGATGCAGTCGGCATAGTCCCGCGACAACGCGAGGGTTCTGGCAAGATGGGGGGCGAAAATGGAAAAGTCGCTTTTCGACCGCGCCTCGATCCAGGCCGCTTGCGCAACCGTGCGCAGGGCGGCCCGCGCCTGGATCAAAGAGGCAGGGACGCGGCGGTGGTGTTCGATGGCGTGCCTTGTCTGCAGCACGATCCGCCGTTCGGGGGAGTCCTCCGGTAGCCCTTCGATCCCGCGCTCGGCCTCGTCGAGCGCCGTCTCGGTTTCGGAGGCGAGGAGCAGATCGCGCGCGACACGGGTCAACGTGGCGATCTGGCAGCCGCGCGTTTCGGCTCCCCCGGCGGGCATCATGGTGCGGGAATCCCAGATCAGGACGGATGCTGCGTTCAACACATCGTTGACGGCGGCGATGCGCTCATTGAGCGCCGTGAGAGGTGCCTGCTGGGTCATGTCCTGGAGCCTTCTTGGAAAAGCGGGAGCCGGTCTGCCCTGGAATGGCGGTTGGCAAAGGGCTTCGGATCAGCCGGTTCCGCCCGTGTTGAGATGGCAGGCCGAGAAGCGGCCAGGCCCGATGGCGGCCAGGGGAGGCGCCTCCTGCTTGCAGCGAGGGCCCGCAAAAGGACACCGGGGATGGAAGTGGCATCCGCTCGGCGGATGGAGGGGCGACGGGATTTCGCCGGCGATCGGGCGAAAGTTCTTTCGCCCAACGCCCACGCGCGGCACGCTCTCGAACAGGGCGCGGGTATAAGGGTGGTTCGGCTCGGCATAGAGTTCTGCGGTCGGGGCCAGCTCGACAATGCGGCCGAGATACATGATGGCGACGCGGTCTGAGACGTGCCGCACCACCCCAAGATCATGGCTGATGAAGATGCCGGTCAGATCGAGGTCCTGACGCAGATCCATGAAGAGATTGAGCACCTGCGCCTGGATCGACACGTCCAGGGAGGCCACCGGCTCGTCGAGCACCAGGAGGTCCGGCTTCATGGCGAGCGCCCGGGCGATGGCGATGCGCTGTCGCTGACCGCCGGAGAACTGGTGGGGAAAGCGCCTGCGGGTGCCCGGATCGAGCCCGACGCGGCCGAGCATATCCGCCACATAGGAATCCGCTTCGCGCGTCTTGACGATGCTATGCGCGACCGGTCCCTCGGAAACCGTATCGCCGATGCGCATGCGCGGATTGAGGCTCGCGAAGGGATCCTGATGAATCATCTGAACCCGCGTCGTCAGCTTCTGCGTGCGCCGTCCCTGCACTTTCGCCACGGGCGCATTGCCGAACAGGATCTTGCCGTCGCTCGGCGTGTAGATGCCGGCAACCATGCGCCCGAGCGTCGACTTGCCGCATCCGGATTCGCCCACGAGGCCCACGACCTCGCCCTTGCTCACGGTCAGGCTGACGTCCGTCACCGCGCGCACGACCTCCTTCTTCTGACCTGCGCCGAAAAGGGCCGCGATGCGCTCCCCGATCTGCGGGTATCTTACGAAGCGCTTCGATACGTGGTCGATGTCAAGGAGAGCGGCTGGCATGAAACGGGCTCGATGGGATAATGGCAGAGGGCGGTGCGTCCGTCTTCGAAATGCCGGACAGGTGGCGTCGTGGTGCAGGCCGGGCCGGCTTTGGGACAGCGGGGCGCGAAGGCGCAGCCGACGGGAAGGTTGGCAAGGGAGGGCGTCGACCCAGGGACCTGCGGAAGCCTCGTCCCGGGCTCGTGCTCGGCAGGCACGGACGCCAGGAGCCCCGCGGTATAGGGATGGCGCGGCGAAGCGATCACGTCGGCGGCGGAACCGCTCTCGACTACGCGGCCCGCATACATGACGCAGATGTCGTCGGCGAGGCTCGACACCACGGCAAGATCATGCGTGACCCAGATGAAGGCCGTGCCGGTCTCGTCCGCGAGGCGGCGCACCTCGGCGAGGATCTGCGCCTGGATCGAGACATCGAGCGCCGTCGTCGGCTCGTCGGCAATGATGACGGCCGGGCTGTGCAGGAGAGCAATCGCAATGGCCACCCTTTGGCGCATGCCGCCGGAGAGCTGGTGCGGATAGGTATCGAGGCGCTCCTCCGGGCTTGGAATGCCCACCTTGGCGAGCGCGTCCCGGGCCCTTCCACGGGCAGCTTTCCGTGAGACCCTGTCATGCGCCTGCACGGCCGCGATCATCTGCGTGCCGATCTTGAGAACCGGGTTGAGCGTCATCATCGGGTCCTGGAACACCATGGCGATCTGGGCGCCCCTGACCTGGCGCATCGCCTCGCCCTTCAGCTTGGTGATGTCCCGGCCATTCAGGATCACTTCGCCGCCCGCGATCTTTCCGGGCGCTTCGATCAGGCCCAGGATCGAGTAGCCCGTCACGCTCTTGCCGGAGCCCGACTCGCCGACAAGTCCGAGGATGCGGCCGCGTCCCACCTCGAAACTCACGCCGTCGACGGCCTTGAGAACGCCTGTCCTCGTCTGAAACTGCGTCTGGAGGTCTTTGACACGAAGGACGGCGTCACTCATCGGCTGCGCCTCGGGTTCAGAACGTTGCGAACCTGATCGCCCACGAGGTTGATGGCGACCACGGTCAGCATCAGGGCGATGCCCGGGTAGATGGAGATCCAGTAGCGGCCCGAGAGGAGGAACTGGAAGCCGTTGGCGATCAGGGATCCCAGCGACGGCTGGGTGATGGGAAGGCCGAGGCCCAGGAACGACAGCGTCGCCTCGAGCGCGATGGAATTCGCCACCTGCACGGTCGCCACCACGATCAGCGGCGGCAATGCGTTGGGCAGGAGATGGCGGAACAGCACATGGCGCGCCGGAAGCGGAGTGGAAAGAGCGGCCTCGATGTAGTCCTTGCGCCGCTCCGCACTGGCCGCGCCATGGGTCGTGCGGGCGAAATAGGCGTATTGCGCCGCCACCAGCGCCGCAACCAGCTGCATGAGCCCCTGCCCCAGCATGGCGACGAGAACCAGCGCCAGAAGGATGGCGGGAAGCGAGAGCTGCAGGTCGATGACCCGCATGATGAGCGCCTCGATGCGGCCGCCATAATAGGCGGCGACGAGGCCGACCGTCGTGCCGAGCACGAGGGCGAAGGTGCCTGCCATGACGCCGACGATCAGGCTCGTGCGCAGGCCGTAGAGGATGGCGGAGAAGATGTCCCGTCCCGCGGCATCGGTGCCGAGCCAGTGAACGTAGCCGCCCGAGCCGGTTTCCCCCGGCTCGAGGCGGGCGTCGAACAGGTCGAGGGTGCCCTGATTGTAGGGGTCCTGCGGGGCGACGAACGGCGCCAGCGCCGCCATGAGAACCACGACGACGACGACGATCAGGGCTGCCAAGGCGACAGGGCTCTGCCTGAAGTCGGACCAGAAGTTGGCGAGCCGGATCGCCCCGGTCTCAATGGGCGCGGCCAGGACGGGGGAATCTGTCATGACGCGGCCTTTACGCGAATGCGCGGGTCGAGCTGGCCATAGACCAGGTCGACCACGAGGTTGATCAGGACGAACAGGAACACCACCAGGATGAGATAGGCGACCATCACGGGCCGGTCGAGCACGGTAATCGAGTCGATGATGAGCTTGCCCATGCCGGGCCAGTTGAACACCGTCTCGGTGACGACCGCGAAAGCCAGGGTCGAGCCGAGTTCGAGGCCGAAGACGGTGACGATCGGAATCGAGATGTTCTTCAGCACATGAAGGCCGACGACCTTGCCCTCGGAGAGCCCCTGGGCGCGGGCGAAGCGGACATAGTCGGAGCTCATCACCTCAGTGGTCCCGGCCCGGGTCAGGCGGATCAGCAGGCCGAGCTTGAACAGGGCGAGGTTGAAGGCCGGCAGAACGATGTAGCTCCATCCCGCGAGGGAAGTAATCGAGAGGGGCACGCCGAAAACTTCGGTGGTCGGCCCGCGGCCGCCCGATGGTAGCCAGCCGAGCTCGACCGCGAAGACCATGATGAGCAGCAATCCGACCCAGAAGCTGGGCACGCTAAAGCCGAGAACGGAAAACCCCATGATGGCCTTGGCGGAGAGCGAATCCGGCTTGTAGCCGGCCCATAATCCCAGCGGAATTCCAAGGCAGGTGGCAATCAGCATCGCCGTCAGGGCGAGTTCCAGCGTGGCTGGAAAGCGCGACCAGATCAGGCTGAGCACAGGTAGCCGGTAGATGAAGGACTCCCCGAGATCGCCATGGAGCATGTTGCTCATGAACACGAAGTATTGCTCGATCAATGAGCGGTCGAGACCGTAGCGGCGGATGAGAGCGTCCCGCAGGGCCTGATCGGACGCAGGATCGATCATCACGTCGATCGGGTTTCCGATGGCGTAAACGCCAATGAAGACGATGATCGACATCGCGATCACGACCATGAGCGCTTGAAGAACCCGTTGGATAAGAAAGCCGATCATGCTGTCTCGTGCAGGGTGTTGAAGTGTCGTGAGGCAGGCCAGAACCCGGCCTGCCTCACAGGAGAATCATCAACCGGCCGAACTGCCGACCGGTCCGGCTAGATCAGCTCTTCGGCTTGATCTCGTAGGCCAGGGTTTCCTGGTCGACCCGCGCCGGGATGGTGAGCATGCCCTTCTTGGCCGCCCAGACCGTCTGGATCTGAACCGTCGGGATCAGGGCGCGATCGTTCATGGAGATCTCGGTGGCCTTCTCGAACAGGGCGCGGCGCTTGGCGTCGTCCATGGTGCGGCTTCCTTCCTGAAGCAGCTTGTCCACTTCGGGGTTGGAATAGCCCTGCTTGTTGAACGCGCCGAGACCGATCTGCGGATCCGCCGTATGCACCAGGGAGCCGTAGGTGTAGCTCGCCTCGCCCGTCAGCGTGCCCCAGCCGCTCATCCAGAGGGAGAACTCGCCCTTCTGCTGAGCCGGGAAGAACACGGTGCCGTTGAGCGCATTGGCGTTCACCTTCAGGCCGGCGCGGGCCCACATCTGCGAGAGCGCTTCGCACACCGCCGCATCGCCGGGCAGGCGATTGTTGGTGCAGTGGAAGTCGATCTCGAAGCCCTTGGGATAGCCCGCGTCGGCAAGAAGCTGCTTCGCCTTGGCCAGATCGTAGGGACGCTCGGGAAGGTTCTTGTTGCCGCCAAAGAAGTTGGCGGGCATCAGCTGGTTGGCGGGGCGTCCGAGGCCTTCGAGCACGACGCGCACGAGCGTCCTGCGGTCGATGGCAAGATCCATCGCCTCACGCACCTTGGGATCGCGAAGCGGGTTGGCGGCGATCTCCTTGCCGTCCACCTTCACGGGCTTGGGCAGGGTTTCCTTCACGTTGGGCGAGAGGTTCAGGAAGTAGACCGAGTCGGCCACGAAGGTGTCCACCGACTTGTCCTTCTGCATGGACGAATAGTCGGTCGCCGGAACGTAATTGACGAGGTCGACCTGGCCCGACTTCAGGGCCGCCATGCGGGCCGGATCGCTGGGGATCTCCTTGCGGACCACCTTTTCCCACGGCTGCTTCGCGCCCCAGTAGCCGTCGAAGCGCTCGACGACGAAATCGCCCTTGGGCTGCCAGGACACGAACTTGTATGGCCCGGTGCCGATGGCGGCCTTGCCGGAATTGAACTGCTCGTTGCGGGCTTCCAACCCGACCGACTTCGACACCACGAAGAGCCGGATGAAATCGTTCGGCAGGGTCGGAGCGGGCGCCTTGGTCTTCACGTGCAAGGTGTACTTGTCGGCGACCTTGGTCTCCGCAACCTGCTTCGTGTAGATGGTCATGCTCATGGGCCCGGTGACCACCGGAATGCGGTCGATGGAGAACTTGACGTCCTCGGCCGTCAATTCGGACCCGTCGTGAAACTTCACGCCCTCCCGGATCTTGAACTCCCAGGTGGTCTCGTCGATCGGCTTCCACGAGGTCGCCAGGCCGGGCTTCAGCCCCAGGTTCTCGTCCGACATCACGAGCGTATCGAAGATGTGGCGCAAGGTCTCCGCCTGGCTGCCCAGGGTCGACCAGTGGGGATCGATGGAATCGGGGCCGGCCCGTACGCCCATGGTCAAGGTTTGCGCCGATGCCGCGCCGGCGAGGGCGGTTCCGACCACGAGAGTGGCCACCAGCGATCCGCCAAGTTTGAAGTTTTGTTTCAATTCACTTCCCTCTTGCTAAGCCCCTGGCTTTTCGTCCAAGGTGTTCTTGTCAATTAGAACGGTAAGTCACCCACACAAGCAAAGTCAACCGCACAGTGCCTAAACCCCAAGCAGCCCCTGATATTAGTGAGAGCACCCGTTACATCGAAGCGGAACACACGCCCAACGAGCGCATCCTTGCCAACCTCGCGAATGCCCTCGACCGCTCCCTTCCGGTTCCGCTTGGCATTCAGCTGCGCGGCCTGATCGAGTTCGGCATCGCCCTGGGCGAGTTGCCGACCGGCCAGCGCCTGCCCTCCGTGCGCGAACTGGCGGAACGGGCGGGCGTTGCGCCCATGACGGTTGTGACCGTGTATCGGGAGCTGCGCGAGGCGGGGCTCATCGACGCCAAGCCAGGCGCCGGCACGTTTGTCGGCGATGGCCACAACAGCGACGGCCTGCGCTCGGGCGCCATCCGGAAAATCCAGCGTCGCATCGAAACGCTTTTCAATGAAGCAGAGCAACTGGGCTTGGCGCCATCGGTCGTTTCGTCGCTGGTGAATGCGCGCGCCGCACGGGGGCGGACACTCACCCGGCCCCTGCGCCTCGTCATGGTGGGCAACTTCGTCGAGACTACGCAACAATATGCCAGGAGGATTCAGGAGTACATCCGCCCGGACGACACCATTGTGGTGACGACAGTGGATGCCCTGCATTCCGGCGAGGCCTTCCCCCTGCCCTGCGATCTCTGCGTGACCCTGGCCCATCGCCGCGGCGAGGTGGAGCACCTCGTGCCGAACGGCATTCCGGTGGTGGGCCTCAGCTTCATCCCTGCCGAAGAGACGCGCGCCCAGCTCGCGATGATCGACCCCATGGCGCGCGTCGGCATCGTGTCGATCTTTCCCGAATTCACGGCATTGATGAAACCGGGAGTGCTCCGCTTCGCGCCGCACGTATCCGATGTGGATGTGCGCCTCATCACGTCCCCCGACCTTGCCGCGTTTCTCTCCGGGGTCGCCGTTGCTATCTACGCCAGCGGCGCGGAGGCGACGGTCAGACGGCTGCTGCCGCCGGGCCGGCAGGCGATGGAGTTCCGCTACGTGCCGGATCCGCATGCCATCCGCGCCACCCTGCTGCCCGTGCTGGAGCGGCTGCGCTCGGCAGGGGATACCAAAGAGGAAGGGCCTTCATGAGAATCAGTGAGATGAACTGGCTTCAGGTGGAAGAGTACCTGAAGGCAGATGATCGCGCCGTCGTGCCGCTCGGCTGCACGGAGCAGCATGCCTACCTGAGCCTGTCGGTCGACAGCATTCTGGCCGAGCGCGTCGCGGTGGATGCCGCCGCGCCGTCGCGGGTTCCGGTTTTCCCGGTCCAGGCCTACGGCATCACGCCCTACTTCCTGGCCTATCCCGGAACCGTTTCCCTCCGGGCCGAGACCTATCTGCGCATCATCACGGACATTCTCGACTCCCTGCGGCAGACGGGCTTTCGCCGGATCCTGTTCGTGAACGGTCACGGCGGCAACACCCCGGGCCAGACCGCCGCGATCGAATGGATGGGGCAGAACCCCGATTGCCGCGTCAAATTCCACAACTGGTGGAATGCGCCCCGCACCTTCGAGAAGGTGAAGGAGATCGACACGGTCGCTTCGCACGCCTCCTGGATGGAGAACTTCCCCTGGACGCGCCTGCCCGGCGTCGCCCAGCCCGATCGCCAGAAGCCGATGGTCGATCTGGAGCGCATGCGCACCTTCGGGCCCGAAGGCGTCCGGGAGATCCTCGGCGACGGCAATTTCGGCGGGCGCTACCAGCGCTCCGACGAGGACATGAACGCCATCTGGTCGGTGGCGGTCGACGAAACCCGCGCGCTCATCGAGACCTGGTAGATGAACGAGAACACGATCCTGATCTGGGGCGCAGGCGCCATCGGCGGAACCCTTGGCGCATATCTCTCCCGCGCGGGAGAGGATGTGTTGCTCGTCGACATCGTCGAAGCCCATGTGGACGCCATGAAGCGCGACGGGCTTCTCATCGAAGGCCCCGTCGAGACCTTCCAGCAGCCGGTGCAGGCGGCCATGCCCGCCGAAGTGCAGGGGCCGTTCAAGCGTGTCATCCTGGCCGTCAAGGCGCACCATACCCGTGACGCCGTGCGCGCCTTGAAGCCCCATCTCGCCCGGGACGGCACGGTCCTGTCGGCGCAGAACGGCCTGAACGAACTCGTCATCGCCGAAGAAGTCGGCCCGGAACGGAGTGTCGGCTGCTTCGTGAATTTCGGCGCGGACTGGCTGGAGCCCGGCCGCATCCTGTTCGGCAACCGCGCTGCCGTTGCCGTTGGCGGAATTGACGGGGTGACGACGGACGCTGTGCGGGATTATCATCGCCTGCTGTCGATCTTCGAGCCGAAGGCCGTGCTGACCGACAACATCTGGGGCTATCTCTGGGGCAAGCTCGGCTACGGCTCCCTGCTCTTCGCCACGGCGCTGACCAACGCCTCCATGTCGGAGAACCTTGCGTCAGGGCCTCATTTCCCGGTCTTTCGCCAGCTTGGCCAAGAGGTCATGGCCGTGGCGAAGGCCCGCGGCGTGAAGCCCTTAGGGTTCAACGGCTTCGATCCCGATGCCTTCATGCCGGGAGCGGACGAAGCCGCAGCCCGCCGCTCCGTGGCCGATATGGCGGAGTTCAACCGGCACACCGCCAAGACCCATTCCGGCATCTGGCGCGATCTCGCCGTCCGCAAGCGCAAGACCGAGGTCGATGCGCAGATCGCGATTATCGCGACCCTCGGACGGGAAGCCGGCATCCCCACGCCTGCGATCAGCAGGCTGGTCGAGCTGATCCACGACATCGAGGACGGGCGGCGCGAACAATCGTGGTCCACTCTCGACGAGATGCTCGCTCCATGAAGCTCGATTTCACAAACCGCCGGGTGGCCGTTACCGGAGCGGCTCAGGGGATCGGGCGCACCATCGTTCGATCCCTCGCCGCCGAAGGCGCCCACGTCTGGGCGCTCGACCTGGACGAGGCAGGCCTTCGCGTCGCTGCGGACGCGGGGGCGAGCGCCACGCGAACCCTCGATCTCGCGGATCGCGCCGCCGTCGGCCGCGTCATGGACGAGATGGCAAGAGCTCTCGGAGGCGTGGACATTCTCGTCAATTGCGCGGGCGGCGTACGCGGCCAGGTGGCAAGGCCCATCGAGGAGGTGAGCGAGCAGGATTGGCTCGTTCTTTTCGAGGCGAATGTCCATGGCGCGTTCTGGTGCTCCCAGGCGGCCGCCCCGCACATGAAGCGACAGGGGTTCGGCCGGATCGTCAACATCTCCTCCGGCGCGGGCCTGCGCCCGAGCCTCACCGGCATCCAGGCCTACACGGCCTCCAAGCACGCCCTCGTCGGGTTGACGAAGCAGCTCAGCTTCGAGCTCGGTCCCTTCGGCGTTACGGTCAACAGCGTGGCTCCAGGCTTCGTGCTGTCGAACCCCGCGACGCAGCGGCAGTGGGAAAGCTATGGCCCGGAAGGTCAGGCTCGCCTGATCGAGAGCATTCACACGCGCCGCCTCGGCCAGCCGCAGGACATCGCCGACGCGGTGATGTTCCTTGCTTCCGACGCGGCAGCCTGGATCTCGGGACAGATCATCTCCGTGGACGGCGGACGATCCTGACCCGGCGCCGAGCCGACCGACGAGTACCGAGGGAACATGAGAGCCATGGACGATATCAGCAGCCAGCCCTGGACCTGGGAGGAGCAAACCTGGCGCAGCAAGGTGAACCATGTGCGCGCCGGACGCTCCATGAAGCCGGCGCGGTGGAAGAACGGCGCGCGCTGCGCCGTGGCCTTGTCGTTCGACTCGGATCATGAGACCAACGAGTTGCGCGATGGGGGCAAATCCATCGGCCGCATGTCCCAGGGCCAATACGGCAATCGCCAGGGTGTGCCGCGCATTCTCAAGGCGCTGGCCAAACATGACGCCAAGGCGACCTTCTTCGTCCCCGCCGTCGCCGCCCTCCTGTACGAGGACGAGCAGCGCCGCGTCGTGGCGGAAGGCCACGAAATCGGCATTCACGGCTGGATCCACGAACTCAACAGCCAGTTGCCTTATGAGGTCGAGCGCGACCTGATGTTCCGGGCTTCAGATACCCTCGAGCGGATCACGGGGGTGCGGCCCGTGGGCCTTCGCACGCCGTCCTGGGACTTCAGCCCGACCACGCTCCAGATCGAGCGCGAACTCGGGCTCCTGTACGATTCGTCGCTCATGGCTGACGACGATCCGTACGAACTGCTGGAACATGGGGAGCCCACGGGCATCGTGGAGCTTCCCGTGGAGTGGATTCGCGACGACGCCGTGTATTTCAACATGCATCGGTTCAACGGCCTCCGTCCGCATACGCCGCCCACCGCCGTGTACGACATCTTCTTCCGCGAGTTCGAGCGGGCCTATGAGGAGGGAGGGCTCTTCCTGCTCACCATGCACCCCCATGTGACCGGATACCGCTCGCGCATCTGGATCCTCGAGAAGCTCCTGGAGGAAATCACCCAACGGCCGGATGTCTGGATCGCGACCCACGCCGAAATCGCGGCCTTCGCGAAAGCGGAATGCCCCTGATGGAGCGCCCTGCCCGCGCCAGGAATATCGGGCTTGCCTGCGGGCGCATCCCTGCGGGCGCGCTCAACAGCATTGCGGATGTTCCGGGCGTGCGCGTCGGGCATCGCACCCTGGCCGAGGGCGGCATCCGCACCGGGGTGACAGCCGTGTTGCCGCATGGCGGCAACCTCTACCGCGAGAAGCCGGTTGCGGCCGTTCATGTCCTGAATGGGTTCGGCAAGAGCGCAGGCCTGATGCAGGTCGAGGAACTTGGCGTTCTCGAGACACCCATTCTTCTCACCAACACCCTGTCGGTGGGAACCTGCTGCACGGCGCTGGTGCGCCACGCCATCGCGCATAACCCGGATATCGGCCGCCAGACCGCCACCGTAAATCCGGTGGTGATGGAGTGCAACGACGGCTTCCTGAACGACATCCAGGCGCTTGCCGTCACGGAGCACGATGCGCGGGCCGCTCTGGACGAAGCATTCTCCCATGTCGAGGTCGGCTCCGTCGGCGCGGGCTGCGGGATGAGCGCCTTCGGCTTCAAGGGCGGCATCGGCACGTCCTCCCGCCGGATCGAACTCGATCAGGAGAGCTTTCACCTGGGCGTGCTGGTCCTTTCCAACTTCGGCCGCCCCGGCGACCTGCGCCTTCCCGACGGCAGGTTTGTGGGGCCTCCCGTCGCTCAGGCTGGAGAGGAGGCGGCAGAAAAGGGCTCGATCATCGTCATCGCCGCCACGAATATCCCGCTGAGCAACCGCCAGCTCGAGCGCGTGCTTCGCCGCACGGGCGTGGGGCTTGCGCGCCTTGGATCCTTCTGGGGGCATGGCAGCGGCGATATCGCCCTTGGCTTCACCACGGGAACCATCCTTCGCCATGACGAGAAGGTTGCCCTCGTCGATGTACGCATCCTCAACGAAAGCCGAATCGACCTGCTCTTCGAGGCCATGGCGGACGCGACGCAGGAGGCCGTTCTCGATGCGCTGGTCGCCGCAGGCCCCATGACGGGCCGCGATGGCCATCACCGACCAAGCCTAGCGGATATCCTGGAAACTCTCCTACCGAAAGCACGAACCTCATGACCAGCAACACGACCCGGGGCGACGACTTCGCTCTCGCCATCCATGGCGGCGCGGGCACGATCCTGCGCAGCAAGATGAATCCGGAGCGGGAGGCGGCCTATCATATTGGCCTGCGCCGCTCCCTCGACGCGGGACGAGCCGTTCTGGCCGACGGCGGCAGCGCGCTCGATGCGGTCTGCGCCGCCGTCACGGCCCTCGAGGACGAGCCCCTTTTCAACGCCGGGCGGGGCGCGGTCTACACCTCTGCCGGCAAACAGGAGATGGACGCGGCGATCATGGACGGGCGCGATCGCTCCGCCGGGGCCGTCGCCGGCATCTGCGGCCCGCGCAACCCGATCCTGGCCGCACGCGCCGTGATGGAGAGTTCCGGCCACGTGGTTCTCATCGGCGAAAGCGCCGTGGATTTCTGCCGCAGGCAGGGCTTGGCCTTCGAGGAGCCTTCCTACTTCTACACCGAGCAGCGCTGGCAGGCCCTTCAGGAGACGCTCGCCATGCGCCGGAGCGGCCAGGAAGACCGGGACGAGTCGCGCAAGCACGGCACGGTCGGAGCGGTGGCGCGGGACCGCAGCGGCCATCTTGCGGCAGCAACCTCCACAGGCGGCATGACCGGGAAATCGCCCGGGCGGGTTGGCGACAGCCCTGTCATCGGCGCCGGAACCTGGGCCGACAACGAGACCTGCGCCATTTCGGCAACCGGTCATGGGGAGATCTTCATCCGTTACGCGGCAGCTCACGAGATCGCCTCCCGGATGCGCCATGCCGGCCAGTCCCTGGAGGAGGCATCGCGGGCGGTGGTCATCGACATGCTGGCTCCTGCCGGGGGCTCAGGGGGCGTCATCGCCGTCGACCATGCAGGCCACGTGTCGCTGCCCTTCAACTGCTCCGGCATGTATCGCGGCGTCGTCAGAAGCGACGGCAGGATTCTGACGGCGATCTATGATGAACCTCTCGTCGAGTTCCCTGGATCCTGATGCGCCCATGGAAAGGTCTACGAAAATTCACCCTGATGACGGGGACCCTGGCACAAGAAGCCGATTTCTCGCGCTCATCCGGTCAGGGATGTATCTGAAGATGCCGTCGAATCCTCAGCCGCCCCTGTAGTACGCCGAGCCTGCGAGGGCGGTGAAATGGCCGCACGCCGGCAGCACCAGCCCAAGGGCTCGAAGCTTGACGCCCATGCGACCCCTTGGGCACACGCGGAGCCGAACCCAGGCGGTTGCGCTTTTGCGGCTTCGGAGTGGGGAAGATCCTTCAATCCGAATATTTCGAGCCTGAAGTCCTGACATTTTTCGTGTCCAGCCTTGTGCCCCACGGAACTCTCACCATCTCGTATTCTGGAGACGGATGAGAACCGGCACGCTCAGGGTTGCCGCCGGATAGCCCTCTCCAACCGACGATAAGCAAAAAAATCTACGATAGAGCCGATGGTCCGCAGCGTGTCAGCACGCCCTGAAGCCAAGCTCGTTGTGTCGTCATGGATGAAGGAAGCGCCCGATGGATCTTGGATCAGCGATGAAGAAAAGCTTGGTTGCCGCAACGGTCGCCGCAGGCGTCCTGACCGCAGCAGCCCCGGCAGAAGCGCAAAGCTTGCGCAGGGGCTTCCTGCCGGGCCTGATGGGCGGCCTTGCGATTGCCGCAATGGCTGCGTCGGCCCAGGCGGCACAGCAGCAGGGTGGCGCCCTGTACTCCTTGGATCCAGCCGACCTCGATGACGATGTCTATTGGACCGAGGGCCCATCTGCGGTCAGGGTCGCGGGACAACCCACCCGCCGCATTTCCCGGGCGCCGCTCCGCCCTGCTCCCCGCAGCAAGGCCCAGCCACAGGCACAGGCTCCTCGGGTCGGATCAGGTGTCGTTGAACGTTGCAAGGCCTCGCTTGCGTTGAACGCACGGGCGCTCGGTTCCGTAGCGGTGAACGTGAAAGAGGCCGGGCGGGAGACACGTGCGCGTGGGGGCTCAGTGGATCTCCCGGTTGTCGCTCGCATCGAGTACGTCCGCGAGGGCAGAAAGCAGGTCAGGCAGGCGCGTGTGACCTGCAAGATCAACCCGGAAGGGCGTGTCGTCGCCTTCCGGTAGAGAGACTGGACGAAGGTGGGAGGTCAAGCATACCGGATGCTTCCGCGGCCGGTATCCGGATGAAGGCGTCGGGCCCCGGCAGACGGAACTCGGCCCTTGAGCCGAGCGCGCTCTCGCCAACGCTTCCAGTCCCGAACCCTCTCCATCTCCGCCCCTCCTAGCAGTTGCGTGCTTCCTTCAGAGGCATTGCTCCGGGCAACCCGTCAGCTGCTGCTATCAGGATTGGAGTTCATCCGGCTTCGCGTCATGGTATGATCCATCACAGGACGCGAGAGAGCCATGAACCTGTCAACAATGCTTCGTCAGCGGGCCGTGAGGGGCCATCCGGTCCGCGTTGCGCTGATCGGCGCCGGAAAATTCGGCTCCATGTTCCTCGCCCAGGTTCCGACGATCGATGGCCTTGAGGTCGCGATGATCGCCGACCTTGAAACGGACCGGGCGCGGGAGGCCTGCCGGAACGTTGGTTGGGACGAGGGCAGGATTGCCGGCACCCGCTTCTCAGCGGATGCGCTTGAGGCTTGCAGCGATGAGGATGTGGAGGTGGTCATTGAGGCCACCGGCCATCCGGAAGCAGGGATCAGGCATGCTCTGGCTGCCATCAACGCGGGCAAGCACATCGTGATGGTCAATGTAGAGGCCGATGTGCTGGCGGGACCACTGCTGGCCGAAAAGGCCCGCGAGCGCGGCACCGTGTACTCCATGGCCTACGGCGACCAGCCGGCTCTGGTTGCCGAAATGGTCGACTGGGCTCGCGCGTCGGGCTTTATGGTCGCGGCTGCAGGCAAGGGAACCAAGTACCTTCCGCATTACCACGCCATCACCCCCGATGGCGTCTGGGAGCATTACGGCCTCACGCCCGAGCAGGCCAAAGCGGCGGGCATGAACCCGCAAATGTTCAACTCCTTCCTGGACGGGACTAAGTCCGCCATCGAAATGGCGGCCATCGCCAACGCCTGCGGCCTTGACGTGCCGGAGGGTGGATTGAGCTTTCCGCCCTGCGGCGTCGACGATCTTGCCCACGTCCTGCGCCCCCGAGTTGTGGGCGGGCAACTCGATCATGACGGGATGGTGGAGGTCGTGTCCTCGCTGGAGCGCGACGGGCGACCCGTATTCCGTGATCTGCGCTGGGGCGTCTATGTGGTGCTCAAGGCCCCTAGCGACTACGCCGCGGCCTGCTTCAAGCAATATGGCCTTCCGACCGACTCCACCGGCCGCTATGCGGCCATGTACAAGCCCTTCCACCTGATCGGGCTGGAGCTGTCGATATCGGTTCTGAGCGCCGCCCTTCGCGGCGAGCCGACCGGCTCGAGCCGTGAATGGCGCGGGGACGTGTCGGCCGTGGCAAAGCGAGACCTCAAAGCCGGCGAGGTCCTCGACGGTGAGGGTGGCTACACAGTTTATGGCCGCCTCGTGTCCGCGGCCCGTAGCAAGGCCCAGCGCATGCTCCCCATCGGCCTGGCCCATGGCGTTGGCCTCACCCGCGATGTTGCTGCGGGAACAGCTCTGACTGAAGACGATGTGAGCCTGGATTCAAACCGGGTGGCGGTTCGACTCCGGCGGCAGATGTGCAACCTTGTTGGACTAGGCTAGAACTCAAACGCGATTTGCAGGAGGTTTTCAGTGACCGGGATCACCTTCGACCATTGCGTCATTCACGTCAGCGACTGGGAACGCTCGATTGCTTTTTATCGGGATGTACTCTCAGCCGAAGTCGTGCCTTACGGGCTGGGAGCAGTGTTCCGGTTCGGAGCGGTTCAGCTCAACACTCACGGACCTGAACAGATCGGGACGCCGCGGGCGCGGCTGCCCGTGATGCCCGGCGGCAGTGATCTCTGCTTCGAATGGCACGGCCGGATCGCGGACGCGATCCGCCACCTCGAACAGCACAGCGTCCCTCTGGAACTCGGCCCCGTGGAGCGAACCGGCGCGCGTGGACAGGGTCAAAGCGTGTACTTCCGCGACCCGGATGGGTCTCTCCTCGAGTTCATTTCCTACGGCCGGGAGTAGCAGGCGGCAAATGTCCGGTCACGGTTCTCGGGACAGCAGCCCGACGCGGGTGATGCAGCCTGCGAGCCGCTTCGGCAACCAGCCGCTTTGAGTTCTATTCGGCCTTGGGAACATCGAAGACTTCAAGGGTCGTCTTGCCCGTGGCGAGAACGGCCTCCCATTCCACTTCCGCCTCGACTCGCGCCAAAGCGGCCGGGAGCAGTTCCTCCGCCCGGTCGCGCGGGACGATGACGATGCCATCATCGTCGCCGATGATGAGATCGAAGGGCGAGACGGGAACGCCACCGAACACGATCGGCTCGTTGACCGAGCCTCGCTCCATGGAGGACGGCCCCCGCGGCGTGATCCAGCGTGAGAACACGGCAAAGTCCGGCCACTCGGAGAGGACGCCGGCATCGCGCACGGCGCCATCGACGATAACGCCTGCGATCCCCTTGCGCCGCGCCGCTCCGCTCAGGAGTTCGCCGATCATCGCCGCATCTCCCCGTCCTCCCGCATCGACGACCACCACGTCCCCGGCTTCGGCGATGTCGATGGCATGGTGCACGGGTCCGTAATCGGCGGCCTCACACCATGCCGTAACGGCTTGGCCGACGAGCCAAGTCTTGGAGCCGAAGGGACGAAGGGGGCGGATGCCGGGATCGGCGTGCCCCCTGCCGCGCAAAAGATCCGCAGCCACGGCGGCTGGAACCTTCCGCCACCTGTCAACGAGGGATGTGGGCAGGCGTCCGTCTTGGGGCCGGTGCAAACGTGTTGGCATGGCGCCCTCCTACTCTGCGGCTGCGCGATGGGAAAGGAAGTCGCGCACCGCTCGACTCAAGCGGCGAACCCCTTCCTGCAAGACTTCGGGAGGGTTGGCGGTAAAGTTCAATCGAAGGCTCGGGCTCACCTTCCCGCCGGGATCGAAGACGCTGCCCGGCACGAAGGAGACGCCCTCTTTCAGGGCAAAGGCCAGGAGAGCATTGGTGTCGATCTCCAGCTGGCGCGCCGTCATCCACACGAACATGCCGCCTTCGGGCACGGTCCATTCGAACAGGTCGGCGAGGTGTTCGCGGGCGGCCGCACAGAGGGCGTCGCGCCTTTCACGATAAGCCTTCACGAGCGCTGGAGCGTGGCGACGGTCCGCATCGGTTCGGATCAGCTCCAGTGCGACGCCCTGGCAGAACGTGCTCGTGCTCAGGTCCGAGCCCTGCTTGGCTCGCGCAAGAGCGCGGATCATGTCGGGAGCGCCCACGGCCCATCCCACCCGCAGGCCCGGCGCAATCGTCTTGGAGAGCGTGCCGAGATGCACCACCAGTCCGTCATAGGCCGCCGAGCCCGGTTCGGCGCTCATCTCCAGCATCGAGCGCTGGACCTCACCCTCGTAACGGAGTTCCCCGTAAGGGTCGTCCTCCACCAGCCAGACACCGCTCTCTGCCGACCGGGCAAGCAAGGCTTCGCGGGCGCCCTCCGTCAGCACCGCTCCCGTGGGATTGGAGAAGTTTGCGACCACGTAGGCGAACTTCGCCTCGGGCCATGCCCCCTCGTAGGGCAATTCGCCATAGCGAGGCTGGCGGGGAAGCCAAGCGTCCAGGGCGCCGAGATAGGTCGGGTACTCGGCGAGAATGAGATCCCCGGAATCGATCAACGCCTTGCCGATGAGTTCCACGGCCTGAAGCGATCCCGTGGTGATCAGCACGTTTTCAGGTCCGAGCGACAGGCGCCCGCTCGAGAGCCTGCTTGCAACGGCCTCGCGCAGTTCGAGCAGACCCTCGACAGCGCCATAGCCGAGAACTGCACTCCCATGGCGTTCGAGGGCGCGCCGTGCAGCCTCCTGCACCTCGGCCACAGGATAAAGTTCCGGCGCCGGAAGACCGCCCGAGAGGGCAATCAGGCCCGGGCGAGTGCCGAAGGACAGGAACTGCTGAGTGATGTCATTGCCCTGCCTAGTCCAGGCGGCGAATTCGGGACGTCGCACAGCAGCAGGGGCGCGGGAGCTCGGCATGGCACCTCTTTCGGACGTCTGCTCGCCCGACGCATGTTCAATCGTAAGGTGGATGAGAGATGCTCAAGCCGCCGGTGTCAACCTCCGCGAGCCCCAACCCAAGCTTCACGCGCCACGCCGAATCGATCAATACGAGGTTCGGTCCATCACGCGGGCATGCGGTGGGCCGGCGGTTGAACTGCGCCGTGCGACGGGGAATGATGTGGGGTCTCAGCTAAGGAAAGATACCTCATGATATCGAAGTCCGCTCTGGCCGCCGCCCTCCTCGCAGGCGCTCTGGGTTCATCGGCCGCCCTGGCGCAACAGCCCCCACAAAGGCAGACAGGGCTGTGGCCGGTCTACGAGCAGAGCCTCAAGGGCGCCAAGCATATCGACCTCACCCATGCCTTCGCACCGGTCCAACCGGTCTGGCCCGGTTTCGGACAGGCAGAATTCAAGGCGACGGCCGCCGGGGCCGACATTCCGAACTATGTGAAGAAGGGTGAAGAATACACCTATGACAAGCATGGCTTCGTCGCCACCAGCTATGCGCTGCCCACAGACCAGTACGGGACGCAGCTCGATCCGCCGGCGCATTGGGACGAGTACGGAGCCACGATCAGCGACCTTCCGCCCACCTACGCAATCCGCCCTCTCGTCGTGATCCCCATCCACGAAAAGGTTGTGGCCGATCCGGGCTATCACCTGAGCCTGCAGGACGTCAGGGACTGGGAAAGCCGGAACGGCCGGATCCCGGAAGGAGCCGTCGTGATGGTCCGGTCGGACTGGTACAAAGGCTGGAATGACCCCGCCCGCTTCGCCACCAAGCCGCATCCGGGCGTGAGCCTCGACGCGCTCAAGTTCCTGCACCTTGAGCGCAAGATCCTGTTCCACGGCCACGAACCCCTCGATACCGATACGACGCCCACTCTCGAAGGCGAGTCATGGCTTCTGCATAATCACTTCACCCAGGCGGAGGGCGTCGCCAACTTGGACAAGACTCCCGAGACAGGCGCCCTGATCTCCATCGGCTTCGCCAAGCCCCTTGGCGGCACGGGCGGGTATGCCCGCTATGTGGCCATCGCCCCGGCGGATTGGCCCCACGGCGTCACGGTCGCGGAGGCTCCTGGCGCTCCCCTGCCGAAGCAAACGGCTCCCTTGCGCCGGGACGAGAAGGGTGTGATGCGCCCTCAGGCCCAGAGCAAATAAGGCGGCATCGGGTGAGCGACTCAAGGGTGGCTCACCCGACTTTCCAGGCTCACAGGAAACCAGAATACCGCAAGGAATCGCCGGTCGCTCCCGGCGATCCATCGGGCTTTCATCGGCGCCTCGCCGTTTAGGATGGTTCCGCCGAGACAGCGTAAAGATCCGAGAACTTCTCACGCAGGACGTTCTTCTGCACCTTGCCCATGCTGTTGCGCGGCAGTTCGTCCACGAACACGAGACGCTTCGGCAGCTTGAACTTCGCCAACCGTCCGGCCAGTGCAGCCAGGACCGTCTCCTCGTCCAGCGTTGCGTCCTTGGTGCGGACGATCGCTGCGGTCACGCCTTCCCCGAGGTCTTTGTGAGGGATGCCGATCACGGCGCTCTCGAACACGCCGGGGATGGAGTCGATCTCGTCCTCGACTTCCTTGGGATAGACGTTGAAACCACCCGTGATCACGACATCCTTGCCGCGGCCGAGAATATGAAGGTATCCGCGTTCGTCGATCTTTCCGAGGTCGCCCGTGATGAAGAAGCCGTCCGGGCGGAACTCCGACGCCGTCTTCTCCGGCATGCGCCAGTAGCCCTTGAAGACGTTTGGCCCCTTCACCTCGATCATGCCGATCTCGTCGCGCGCCAGTTCCTCCCCGGTGTCAGGATTGGTGACGCGCACCGACACTCCCGGCAGGGGCAGGCCGACAGAGCCCGGCACCCTGTCCCCATCATACGGATTCGAGGTGTTCATGTTGGTCTCTGTCATGCCGTACCGCTCCAGGATCGCATGCCCCGTGCGAGCGCTCCACCCGCGATGGGTCTCCGCCAGCAGGGGCGCCGAGCCCGACACGAACAGGCGCATCCCGGATGTCGCCTCCGCGTTGAGGCCAGGATCCTGCAGCAGGCGAACGTAGAAGGTGGGCACTCCCATCAGAACTGTGGCCCGATGCATCAGGCGGAGAATCTCGTCCGCATCGAACTTCGGCAGGAAGATCATCGACGCTCCCGAGAACAGGATCACGTTGCAGGCGACGAAAAGCCCATGAGTGTGGTAGATCGGCAGCGCATGGATCAGCACGTCATCGGCGCTGAAGCGCCAGGCATCCTTGAGGGTCAATGCGTTGGAGACCAGATTGTCATGGGTCAACATGGCTCCCTTCGAGCGGCCCGTCGTGCCCGACGTGTAAAGGATCGCGGCCAAGTCATCGCCCGCTCTCTGCACCGTCCGGAAGGGCTCCGGAGCGCCTGCTGCGGCGTCGATGAGGGATCCCCTTCCCGTCGCATCGAGGGTTTCGACCACTGCCCCTACCTTCGAGGCAAGATGCTCGATCCCAGTGCGTTTGCCGGGGTCGCACACGACCAGCGACGGCTCGGCATCCCCGATGAAATATTCCAGCTCCACGGGCGTGTAGGCGGTGTTGAGGGGAAGATAGACTGCCCCTGCCCTGACGGTGGCGAGATACAGCATGAGAGCAGGAACAGATTTCTCCACCTGGACGGCAACCCGGTCGCCGGGCTTGACGCCGCGAGCCGCGAGTCCATTGGCCAATCGGCCCGACAGAGCGATCAGGTCGGCATAGCTGATCGCTTCGCCGGCGGACGTGACGATGGCCGTCCTCCTTGGTTCGACAACCGAGCGTTCGAGCCGGTCAAACAAGTTCGCGTTCATGGCGGGAGCTCTCAATCCGGAATCCATGGTGGACCAGTGGCATGCCAGACCCTTATACCACCGACGGCCTGGCGGGACAGGTCCCTGGCGCAGCTTCCATGTCGGCCTTGGCAACGCTCGGATGGCTTCCTTGAGTTCCCCGGCAGGCCTGAAGGCGATCCTCCTAGAGGCCTTGATCATGATCGGCCCGCCGGTCTGCGGGTTGCCGCCTGTGCGAGCGGCCCGCTTGTGCACCTGCAGAATGCCGACACCCGTCAGGCGGATCTTCTCGCCCCTCTTCAGGCTCTTGGCGATCCTCTCCACCATCCGCGTCAGCATCTCGTTGGCTTGACGCTCGCGCAGTTCATGGGTGTCCGAGAGCCGCTCCGCGATATTGCGCAGGGTCACGATCGGATTGCCTTCTCGGCAGAGGCCTTGGGGATCACGCGCCGCTGCTCGGGGAGAGTCGCGCGCCCCACCTCACCGCAGCGGCGGCAGCGCGGCGCCACGGGCGTCGAAGAGATGGCAGGCGGCGGCGGGAATGGTCGGCGCAATTCGGTCGCCCACCCGCAGGGCGCGATCGCCGGCGAACTGGACGGTCGCGATCCCCCCGTGGGCATGGCGAAGATGCGCCAGCGTCGCGCTCCCGAGCCTCTCGACGACGGCGATCTGCCCCGAGAGAGAAGCGCCTGCTTCGCCCGCGTCCCCGAAATGCTCCGGTCGAATGCCGAGCGTCAGCTGCGTGCCCGGCTCGGCCCCGCCCGGCTCGACGGGCACCGTGAGCGCGCCGCCTTCCGGAAGCGCCACCGTGACCCCCGCCTCGCTTCGCGCCTGCACGGGCACCTCGATCATGTTCATCTTGGGGCTGCCGATGAACCCCGCCACGAACAGATTCGCAGGTCGATGGTAGAGGTCGATGGGGGTGCCCAGCTGCTCGATCCGGCCCTGGTCGAGCACCACGATCTGGTCGGCGAGGGTCATGGCCTCGACCTGGTCGTGGGTCACGTAGATCATGGTCCCGCCGAGTTCGTTGTGGAGGCGGGCGATCTCGATGCGCATTTCCACCCGCAAGGCGGCGTCGAGATTCGAGAGCGGCTCGTCAAACAGGAAGGCGCGCGGGTTGCGCACGATGGCGCGGCCGATGGCGACGCGCTGGCGCTGGCCGCCCGAGAGTTCGCGCGGCCGCCGATGAAGGAGGGCGTCGAGCTTCAGGGTCTGCGCCGCCTCCTGGATCTTGCGGTCCTGCGACGCCCGATCGACGCCGGCGAGACGCAGGCCGAACGCCATGTTGTCACGCA
The DNA here is from genome assembly GCA_035296545.1 of Microvirga sp. GTDB lineage: Bacteria > Pseudomonadota > Alphaproteobacteria > Rhizobiales > Beijerinckiaceae > Microvirga. Next base: position 8,347 of record DATHAU010000368.1, on the reverse strand, counting down.
CCGACATGTGCGGATAGAGCGCGTAGGACTGGAACACCATGGCAAGACTGCGCTCGGCCGGAGAGAGGTCGGTGACGTCCTCGTCGTCGATCAGGATGGTCCCGCCGGTAGGCTCCTCAAGCCCGGCGATGAGGCGCAGGAGGGTCGATTTCCCACAGCCCGACGGGCCGACGAACACTACGAAAGACCCTTCCTCGATCGTGAGATCGACGCCTCGGATCGCCTCGAAGGAGCCAAAGCTCTTTCTCAGGTTGCGCAGTTCCACACGTGCCACAAACCCCTCCCTTGTGGATGCTCAGCCTTTGACGGCGCCGGCAGTGAGCCCTCGCACCATGGCTCCCTGGACAAGGGCGAAGAGGATGATCACCGGCACGATGGAAATGATGCCGCCGGCGGCGAGCGAGCCCCAGGGCAGCTGGAACTCGCCCACCATGAGCTGGAGCCCTACCGGCCAGGTGCGGGAGCCTGCGCTGGTTGTGAGCATCAGCGCGAACAGGAACTCGTTCCAGGCTCCTATCGCGACGAAGACTGCCGTGGCGACGAGGCCGCTCACGACCAGCGGCAGGACCACCCGCACCATCGCGCCGACGCGGCTCGCCCCGTCCATGCGCGCCGCCTCTTCGACTTCGATCGGCACCGCTTCGAAGAAACCCTTCATCATCCAGATGAACACCGGCAGCAGGAAGGTCGTGTAGGCCAAGGCGAGGCCGAAGCGGCTGTCCAGGAGTCCCAAGCTACGCAGGAGGATGAAGAGCGGGATAATGATCATCACCGCCGGGAACATGCGCACGACGAGGTAGAACAACATCAGTTCGCGACGCCCTGCAAAGCGGTAGCGCGACACTGCGTAGGACGCGAGGGTTCCGATGACCACGCAGATCACCACCGTCATGGCGGTCACGACGGCGCTGTTGATGATGAGGGTCGGAAAGTTGGACCGGGTCCAGATCGCGACGTAATTCTCGAAGGTCACGCGCTTGGGCACGTACGAAAGAGTCGCGGTGACGATATCGGCCTCGGGCTTGAGGGATACCAGGAACGTCCAGACGATCGGCAGTACGGCAAACAGCACGATCGTCCAGAGCGCCATGGAGGCCAGGCCGTCGGCGAGGCGCCGCCGGGTCGCCTTGGATCGCACGAGGCGCCGCCTTCTCGGGGGAAGCCGGCCCGGCGGGAGCCGGTCATGGGGCGGTGGGGTCGCGGTCATCGGATCATCAGTCCTTCATCACGTTGGACAGACGGACATAGAGGTAGGAGAACACCATCAGGAGAAGGAACAGGACGACCGCCAACGCGCTGCCGTAGCCGAAGTTGAATTCCTTGTTCACCTTCAAGAAGGCGTAAAGGGATAGCACCAGAGTCGAGCGCCCGGGTCCGCCGCCGGTGAGGATGAGGAGGATGTCGGGGGAGTTCACCAGCGTAATGACCCGCAGCACCACGGCGGCCACGATGATGACCTTGAGCTGTGGCAGCGTGATGTGCATGAACTGCCGCCAGGCGCGGGCGCCGTCGCAGGCCGCCGCCTCGTAGAGATCCTGCGGGATCGCCTTGAGGCCGGCAAGCACGAGAAGCGCGAAGAAGGGAAAGCCGTTCCAGATCTCGACCACGAGGGCCGCGGCCAGCGCCGTGTCGGGATCCGCGAACCAAGCCTTGGAAGTCGAGAGGATCCCGGCCCTGATGAGAAGGTCGTTGATGACGCCGAGCCGCGGGTCGAGCATCAGCGCCCACATATGGCCGGCAACCACCTTCGGGAGGAACCAGGGCAGAAGGATCATCACAGCCGCGGCCCGGGATCCGGGCAGGTCCCGATGGAGCAGAAGGGCCGCGGCGAGGCCCAGCAGGAACTCGCCGATCAGCGCGCCCGTGACCCAGATCGCGGTGTTGCGTAGCGACAGCCAGAAAATCGCATCGTTCCACAGGGCGATGTAATGTTTGAAGCCCACGAAACCGGTGCCGAGATCGAGGCGGTTCAGCCTCATCTCCCGAAAGCTCAGGGTCATCCCCCATACGGTGGGGTAGAGGACGATCGCCAGGATCATCAGGAGGCTGGGCAGCAGAAGGTAATAGGCCCAGCGGCGGCTCTCCGAGAGGCGTGCAAAGCCGGTGAGCCGGCGGCGAGCCGGCGGCGCGGGCTTCCCGGCGAGGCCAACGGAGGCGGTCACGCCTGGACCCTCAAGCCGAGGCTACGGCCACGCGCTCGACGCGGGCCCAGTCAGGGTCGTAGCCGAGACCGGGTTCGCTCGAGACGTTGAGGTGGCCGTCCACGATGGCCAGGGGGCCGAGGTTCTTGAGGCCTTTGATCTGCTCCTCATTGATGACGAGCTGCTCGTAGTAGTCGTTGATCCGGATGGCTGCGCACAGCTGCGCATTGCCGAGGCTCATGCCGTGGACCTGACAGCGCATGCCGTGACTGTCGGAGAGATGGGCGATCTTCATCGAACCCGTGAAGCCGCCCTTGAAGTTCGTGTTTACCCGCGTCATGTCGAGAGCGCCCATCTGGATCCAGGTCGCCATGTTCCAGTGGCAGCCGTCCGAGGTCTCCGCGGCGAGGACCGGGATGTCAAGGGCGTCGCAGAGCTTGCGGTAGCTCCCGAGTTCGAACTCGCGCATGGGCTCCTCGTACCAGAGGAAGCCGCATTCCTCGAGAACGCGGCCGAACCAGAGGGACGTCACGTAGTCCCATCCCGCCGACCCGTCGAACATCAGGTCGGCATCGGGGCCGGCCCAGCGGCGCAGGTTCCGGCAGAGCTTGGCGTCCTCCCGCGCGTCGCCCCAGGCGTGGAGCTTGAACGCCGTGAAGCCCTCGTCCATGCATAGCTTGATGGAGCGCTCGTACTCCTCCATCGTGTCCCAGGTCACCGTGGAGGCATAGGCCGGCACGCGCGGTGAGTTGCCCCCGAGCATCTGCCAGATCGGCATCCGGGCGGCCTTCGACTTGATGTCCCAGGCCAAGAGGTCGACGAGGCCGAGATGGGTCATGTGCATCTCGTCGATGCGGTCGATCTCCCACACGAGGTGCCATAGGCGCTCGGTGTTGCGGGGATCCTCGCCGATGAGGCTCTTGAGCCGTCGCTCGGTCAAGGTGAGAGCCGCGTGGGCATACCGCGCCGAGGATTCGAGCTCCACGACTCCCGTGAGGCCCTCATCGGTTTCCATGCGCAGAATCGCGGTGACGCCGGTCTGCCCGGGCGCGAGCCCGTCATGCGATCCCATGAGACCGGTGCGCCAACGGAAGCGATGGCGTTGCGGCTCGGCGTCGACGAGATAGCAGCGGATGTCGGTGATCTTCATGGGGATCGCTCGGGTGGGTGCGCTGGGGAGAGGCGTATCAGGAGGCCTTGGCGGCGGTCGCCCGCGCCGGACCGGGTTCGTCGAACGAGCGGGCATGGCGGGCGAGATCCTCGGGCCGAAACTCGCCGGAGGCGGCCTCCTCGGGCTCGAAGTGGCCGAACGGGTCCGAGCCCCTCACGAGAAGGCCGCGGTCGCGCGCGCCGCTCACCTGGCGCACATGGGCGCCTACATAGCGGATCGCGAAGCCGATGCGCCGCCGGCTGGACCGGTTGGGCTCGGAATTGTGGGCGATCTTCACATGGTGGAGCGACATCTCGCCGGGCTGCAGGACCACGTCCACAGCCTTGTCGAGGTCGACGTCCACCGCGATCTCTTGGCCCCGGGAGAGCAGGTTGTCGGCGGCATAGGTCTCGCGATGGGCGACGATCTCGCCGCGATGCGTGCCGGGGACGACCCGCATGCAGCCGCTCTCTACGGTGCTCGGCGTGAGCGCAACCCAGGCGGTGACCACGTCGGCGGGATCGAGCCCCCAGTAGGTGGCGTCTTGGTGCCAGCTCACATATGCGCTCGACCGTGGCTCCTTGAGGAAGAAGTTTGCACCCCACACATAGATGTTGCCGCCGATGAGGCTCTCCACACGGTCCAGGATCGTGGGATGGCGGCAGAGATCGGCGAGGGTCTTCGACACGAGGTAGGTCTTGTGGAGCAGGAGACCGCGGCGCCGGTCGCCGGGCTGCTCATCGATACCCGCGACCGCGGCGAGCGCGGCCTCGACTTCCGCCGGCGTCAGGACGGCATAGGGAAAGAGAATGCCCCGGTCGCGATAGGCCTGGACGTCTTCGGTGCTGAGAGCGCTCATCCTCGATCTCCATGATTGGAGGCGCGGGGCCCGAGGCCCCGCGTCGGGTGGGCAATGCCGGCTACAGGGCCGCCTGCAGACCCTGCATCATGGCGTCCACCGCCTGTGCGGGGGTGGAACGCCCGACGAGAACCTTCTGGAACTCGGGCAGAACGACGGTCTCCGACCAACCCGCCACGCCGACGAATTGCGGCGGCAGGCGGCCGAACTTCGTGGTCTCCACTGCGGCCGCGTAGAGCGGATTGTTCACGATGCGCGGATCGGCGGCGATCTTCGGGGAAGAGGGGAAGTAGCCCGTCTCCTCGAGGAAGGCGATCGCCGGCTCCGGCTCCGTCCAAAATGAGAGCCAGTCGAAGCCCGGATCCACGCGCGCCGGGTTCATGACGGCATTGAACAGGTAGGTGAGCCGGGCGATATGCGCCGCCGGGCCCGCCGGCATGGGCAGGGTGCCGAACTGCTCCGGCTTGAGGGCCGCGACCATCTCGGTGAGCGAGCCCGTATGGTGCCACACCATCGCGGTCTGGCCGGTCTTGAAGGCTTCCATGATCTGCCGGAAGCCATCGTTCGGCGCGCTCGGCGGCACGGCCTTGTGCTTGGTGAGCAGCTCCGCGTAGACCGTGACGGCTTCCACGGCCTTGGCCTTGTCGATCGCCATCTTGCCGTCGACCACGATCGGCGAACCCCACGCCTCGATCATGTCGATGACGTACTTGAACCCGCCAGCGCCGCCGCGCAGGCTGAAGCCGTAGCGGTTCTTGGCGGGGTCGGAGAGCTTGATCGCCGCTTCGACGAACTCCTTCATGGTCTTGGGCGGCGCAATCCCGGCCTCCTGGAACCAGTCCTTCCGGTAGTACATCCAGTCCACGAAGGTGAAGGCCGGAATGCCGTAGATCTTCCCGTTGATGGAGGCCCCTCGCCACGCTTGCTCGGGGTACTCGCCAAAGCGAGGCCACGCCCTGATGCGCGCCGTGAGGTCCGTGAGGGCTCCCATGGCCACGAGATCATTGGCGCGCTCGGCGATCACCATGCCGGTGTCGGGTCGCGCATTGGCGACGACCGCGGCCGTCATCTTCGACATGTATTCCGGGTTCGGGATGTTCTCCTGCGCGACGCTGATCTGGGGATGCTTCTGCTGGAAGAGCGCCACGACGCGCTCCAGCCCCTTGAACTCGGTCGTGGAGGTGAGATGGTGCCAGTAGGACAGGCGCACCGGCGCCTGCGCCTGTGCCGAGATGAGGCCGGCAAACGGGGTTGCTGCAAGTCCACCTAGAACATGACGACGATTGAGCTTCATGGATCGGATCCTCCCGAGGAACGGTGATCGGCCGTTATCGGCCTTCTATGGTTGGGCGGTCAGGCCGCCAGTGTGATGGGGCTCGAGGCCGGGGCCGCCGGCAGCGAGTCGAGTGCGAGGACGTCGGGGCAGGCGTGGTCGCGCCGGGCGGTTTCGCTGAGCACGAAGCCATGGCCCGGGCGGTCCGGCGCGAAGGCATAGCCGTCCCGGAAGGTCACGGGCTCCTCGACGAGATGGTTGTAGTTCTGGAAGCTGTATTCGAGCCACTGGGCCTCGGGCAGGGCGGCCGCCATGTGGACGCCAAGTTCCAGCATGGTGTTGCCGAGCGTGACCGGGATGCCCGCCTCGGCGGCGAGCCAGCCCGCCCGCATCACGTCGCTCACATGGCCGTGGATGTTGAGAAGATCGACACCGCGCGCCTCGATGAGCTTGCGCTTGCCGCGCAGATCCAGGTACTCGCCCGCATTCACGTGCGCCCAAGGCGCGCCGGCGCGGATCTCGCGCAAGCCCTCGAAGTCGTCCCGCAGGCAGGGGTCCTCGACCCAGAGGATCTCGAATCCGGCGCGCCGGTAGATGTCGAGGCGGCGCACGGCCTCGCGGGGCGACCAGGCCTCGTTGGCGTCCACCATGACGGGGCCGCGGCCGCCGGTGGCCTCCTTGAGGAGGGCCAGCCGGTTGAGATCCCAGTCCACGTCCGGGTGGCCGACCTTGATCTTGAACCCCCGGTAGCCCTGGGCCGCCGCCTGCGCGAACAGGGATGAGAAATCCGCATCGGAGAGGTGAAAATCCAGCCCGCTCGCGTAGGCGCGCACCTGGGGATGGGTCCCACCCAGGAGGCGATAGAGGGGCAGCCCCACCTCCTTGGCGGCGAGATCCCAGAGCGCCTGGTTTACAGCCTCGCCGAACGGCAGAGAGGAGGCCCGTATGTTGCCGCCCCGCGGGCGCGTCACCCGATGGACAAGGCTTGCAGGCGGCTGCCCCTCGAGGGATGGCCAGACCTCTTCGGCAAAGATCCGCTCGACCTCTGCCAGCGCCGGCAGCGGATGAAACAAGCTTAGCATGAAGCCGAGGCCCGTGGATCCGTCGTCCGCTGTCAGTTCGAGCGCGACATAGTTGGCGTAGGCGATATGAACCTGGCTGTCGCCGATCACGCGATCGCGGCGGTACTGGAAGCGGGTGAGCCTGTAGCCTTCGATTCGCATCTCGTCCTCGCGGCAGGCCTTCTCAATCAACGTCGTAATCTGATATATGAGGCAATATGAAAGATAGATCAGTTTCCAGGAAAACTGCAAGGCCCTCCGCAACCCACCCTGCTTCCCCTAGGGACGTCGAGCCCTGCCTGCGGGGAAGCTCGCCTCCGAGGCTCGTGTTACCGTGAGCCTGAGCGACCTCGCCCGCGCCCGGTTCCTGGAGGCCTTGTTCGCCCGCCGGATCGAGCCCGGAGCCTTTGTCTCGCAAGGTGATCTCGTCAGGATCTTGGACGTGCCCGTCGGCCCCTTGAGGGATGCTCTGCGGGTTCTCCAGACGGAGGGGTGGCTTACGATCCATGCCCGATCGGGGATCGAGATCCGCAAACCTGATTTCGAGCTCGTCCGAAACAGCTATCAGCTGCGTCTCGTGCTCGAACGCGCAGCAATCCGCAGCTTCGCGGAAGTGGCATCACTGGCGCGGATCAAGGCTCTGGAACTCCAGCATCGCGCCGTAATCGCGGAAGTGGAAGGGTGTGAGCTCGTTCTCGATCAGGCCCGAAGGCTCGAGGGTTTCGATCAGGCGTTTCACCTTGAGGTCATTGGCGTGCTCAGAAATCCGATGATCGAGCGCGCCTATCAGCAGGCCCAGAGCTTTGTTCATCTGATCCGGCTTGACCGCGAGTATCGCTTGTCCTGGCTCATGGTCATCCGAACCATGAACGAGCATCTCGAAATTCTCAAGGCATGTTCCGCGCGAGATCCAGCAGCCGCAGAGGCGGCCCTTGAGGCACATTTTGCATGTGCCATGCAGCGGGCTGTCGGCCTCTACTGAAGGTCGTGAATTCAAACGTTACACATGGCGCCTGCACTCACGACCTATGTTTTGACAACTCGCTCCAGCGCCCACATGCTTCTTTGTCTCGCTCCCCCGCGGGGTGGAATGAACCATTGCCGTTCCACCTCGCAGCACTCATCACATTGGGGAACTGGCCGTAGAAATGTCTCGGTTCCGGAAGCCGCTGAAGGCTTGGCGGGAAGCAGGTCCTGCGCCATCATCACCGGAAGCCCGCTTCTGTCACCCGGGCGCGGAAAAACGGGAAATACTCGTCCGTTCCAAAGCCGTTGCCTGCATTGATCCGGGTCGGGATCGTGTAGCCCTCGAAGGCGCCGGTCTCCTCCACTGTCGCACCGAAGGGCTGGTAGCGGAAGATCTGCTCCGGATTGGCATTGGTCCAGCGCTGCATCGACATCGAGATCGGACGCCCGTCCTCTGCAACGGTCAGCTCCAGGGCGAAGCTTTCGCCATCATAGCGGAAGATAGCCCGCGCTCGACGGCCGTCGATGGCCTCCCAGGTCACGCCATTGACCGGCAGGAGCGAGGCAGGAACCCAGAGCGCTTCCGCGATGGCCCTCGCGCGGGCCGAGCGGACAAGATCGGAGCTTGCCCGGGTTCGCGCCACCGGAACCGTGTCGAGAAGCCAGAAGCGTGTCCAGGCCCGGCGGTCGATGCAGCCGTCCGACCCCGACACGCGGCTTAGCCCTGCGCCGATCCTCGGCATCCACACGAAGCCGTGGGGCGGCGCCAGGATCTCGCGGGCCGCCATGGACTGATAGTTCGGCCGCTCCTTGCTGCCCAGGCCGATCTCACCGATCATCTCGAGTTCGACTACGGTGCGAAGCGGCGTTCCCGGGGCGATCGCGAACAGAAAGTAG